>JAEZEY010000127.1 GCA_023432845.1 Pseudomonadota bacterium | reverse complement strand
CCTTCGGCGGCCACAATGCGCCCATAAACGATAACACCGGGACACGGCGCTACGCGCCGGCCCGGTGATGACAGGTTATTAACTCTTGGCTTAGGCGAGCGTCGCTTAATGCACGCTGACGGCTTCGAGCTCGTTGCTCCAGGCGCTGGCCAGTGCGCTCTCGCGCGTGTCGGTCAGCATGATCGGCGTGCCGTCCGCGGCATGGAGCGCGAACAGCGTTAGTCCCGGCGCGATCTGTGGCGCCTGCGGGAACATGGTGGCGACGTCTTCGGAGCGGATCGGCTTCACATAAGCAAGCCGCCCGTCGCCGAGATGCGCCAGTGCATCCTGCGTGATTGCCGCCTCGTTGGTCGTGTTGGTGTCAGCCAGCTTCTGTTGAGTCATGGCCCTCGATCCTTTCCCATTGAACGCTTAACGCGGTCGAGTCCTGTTTCGTTGCCTCAAAGTTCCGTCATTCCAGATCGTTGATCGCGATCGATCGTACGACCCGCTCCGGCTGCGGCCGGACCAGATCGACCGACAGCAACCCGTGCTTCAGGTCGGCGCCCATCACCTCCATGCCGTCGGCCAGCACGAAGGTGCGCTGGAACTGGCGCGCGGCGATGCCGCGGTGGAGGTTCTGACGGGTCTTGTCGTCCTGCTGCCGCCCGCGGATGACCAGTTGGCTTTCCTCGACGGACACGTCGAGTTGGTCGCGGGTGAAGCCTGCAACGGCCAGCGTGATGCGCAGGCGCTCGGGATTGTTGTCCTCGCGCGGCAGACGCTCGATGTTGTAGGGCGGGTAGCCATCGGCCCCCTTGGCGACGCGGTCGAGCACGCGCTCGATTTCATCGAAGCCAAGCAGGAACGGGCTGGAGAGTGACGGCACTCGAGACATGGTATCCAAAGTCCTCGCTGTGAAGCGACTTTGCGGCGAGGCCCCAATCTTGCAAAAACTTGCGGGCGCCCCTGGTCCGGACCCGGGATCCGCCCGGGTTCGGCATTTCACGTCGGAGAGGCGACCGCCGCTCCGACTGCAGCTAATATGGGCAGACCCGGTTAAAGGTTCAAGAACAAGGGGGAATTCGGCGCCGCCGGATTGTTTTACGGCGCCGATTAGGGGGGATTTCAATGCCGATCGAGGCCGATCTGCCGCTTTTGACGGTCCGCGCCATCAAGGCCGTCCCGGTCATGGTTCCCCTCAATTTCGTGATGGGGACGAGCCAGCAGGCCCTGCGCGAGGTGCCGCTGCTGCTGATCGATGTCGAGACCGAGGAGGGTGTCACCGGTCGCTCCTACCTGTTCGGCTATGTTCGTGCCGCCCTGCCGGCAATTGCGGCCATCCTGGGCGAGGTCGAGGCCCAGACCCGCGGCAAGAAGGCCGACCCGCGGGCGCTGTTCGCGCAGCTCAACAAGCGCTTCACACTGATGGGGGTGCAGGGCGTCGTGCGCATGGCGATCGCCGGCTTCGATGTCGCGCTGTGGGATGCGGTGGCCATCGCCGCCGGCAAGCCGCTGGCGGTGATGCTCGGCGGCGAGATGACGCCGCTGCTCGCCTACAACAGCTGCGGTCTTGGCCTTAAAGACGATCTCGGCGCACTGGCCGCGGAAGCGGAGACGCTGGTGGCAATGGGTGGCTTCGGCGCGGTCAAGCTGCGCCTCGGCTATCCAACGCAGGACGGCGATATTGCCGCCGTGCGTGCCGTCAAGAAACGGATTGGCGACAACGTCCGGCTGATGGTCGATTACAATCAGGCGCTGTCGCTCGACGAGGCGCTGGCGCGCGGCCGGGCGCTGGATGCCGAAGGCCTCTATTGGCTGGAAGAGCCGATCCGCCACGACGACTACGCCGGCGAAGCGCAGCTCGCGCGCGAACTCAATGTCCCGATCCAGATCGGCGAGAATTTCTCGCTGCCGGCCAATATGCGTTTCGCCATCGAACAGGGCGCCGCCGACTATGTGATGCCGGACCTCGAGCGCATCGGCGGCGTTTCGGGATGGCTCGAGGCGGCGGCGATCGCGGCCGAGACAAACATCCCGATGTCGTCACATCTGTTTCCGGAAGTCAGCGCGCATCTCCTGGCGGTGACATCCACCCGCCACTATCTCGAATATGCCGACTGGGCCGCGGTGTTGCTGCAGGAGCCATTGCGCATCGACAACGGTCACGCCTTCATTCCGCAACGACCGGGCAATGGCATGCTGTGGGACGACAAGGCGGTGGCTCGCTATCGCCTCGACTAGGTGTTTCAAAATTGCACGCGGCGGACGTTGTTTATAATCGCCGCCGCTCGCCGCGCTTCAATTACAGTACAATGATTGCCCGATACCGATTAACGAAATTTCGTTAAATCGCCCGCGGCAGCGTGGTTAAATTAATCACGCTTGTTTGCCGTGTTTGACTAAAATTATCTTAAGAAGCGTCCAAGTTCCTTCTTGTCCCGATAAGATCGCTTCGTCCGGCCGCACTTGTTTGTTCGGTCATGTGAGCGGAGCGTAACCCGTGTTAGCGCGCAACATTGATGATGATGCCTTGGGCCCCACCTTCGGGGAGCGGCTGTTCGGCCGGGGCAAGACATTCAGTATCGTTGTGGCCGTTGCCGCCATCGGCATCGCCGTGCTCGATCTCGTCAATGCCAATGCGCTGACACATGTCTCCGCGCTGATCCGCGACAGCCGCCTGCATTACGACGAAGTGCCGGGCCGCATCCTGGCCGGCATCCGCCAGATCTCGATCTACGACGACCGCTCGTCGGTGGTCGTCGCCATTCCGCGTGATGTCGTTGCGCCGAAGCCGGTGGCGCAATTGCGTCCCGCGCCGACCCTCAACAGTCCCGCCAGGCTCGTCGCCGACGAGCGGCTCCGGCTCGCCCTCGACAAGCCGGAGCCGGTAAAGACCGAAGCCGCCAAGGTGGAGATGCCGCGGTCGCAACGCGCTGCCGCGCCGCAGGCCAACAGCGCAGCGGTTGCCGCGCTGGCCGACGTGAAGCACACCGACGCCGTCGAATTCGCGATGCTGCAGCCGGCCGGTGAACTGCGCCCCGGCATGGTCACGCTGGCATCGCTGACGCCGGCAAGCCCATCTACGCCCGCTGTCGCGGCGAAGCCGGATTACACCAACGATCCGGCGTCGCAGGCCCATGCCATGATGCCGGCCTACGACAATGACGATGCGCCGCCGGTGCGGCTCGCCAGCCTCGATCCCGGTGTGATGCCGGTGCCGTCGGTGTCGCCGGAGCCGATGCCGATCTCGCTGCCGCCGCTCGACATGGTGCCGATGCCGGTACCGGCGCCGGGCGTGCCGCCGCCGTCACCGGCGCAGCGGCTCAATCTCGACGACAAGGAATACGCCAAGGCGCAGCGCTGCCTTGCCAATGCGATCTACTGGGAAGCGCGCAGCGAGCCGGTGCGCGGCCAGATGGCGGTCGCCCAGGTCGTGCTCAATCGCGTGTTCTCGCCGTTCTATCCGAACGATGTCTGCTCGGTGGTGTACCAGAACGCCCATCGACACTTGTCGTGCCAGTTCACCTTCGCCTGTGACGGCAAGCGCAAGACGATCACGGAACGCGGCCACTGGGCGCGCGCCAACCGCATCGCCAAGCAGACGCTCGACGGGCAGATTTACGTGCAGGAGGTCGCCAAGTCGACGCACTACCACGCGGCCTACGTGAATCCGATCTGGAATCGCGAGATGAAAAAGCTGGTGCGCTTCGGCCTGCACTCGTTCTACCGGCCTTATGCATGGGGCAATGGCGCCGACATGCCGGTCTGGGGCAGGACGGCGCTGGCCAAGGACAACAGCAAGAAGAAGTAATTTCAATCCGTCATGGCCGGACTTGATCCGGCCATCCCGCTTAGACAGGCACAGCGCGTCCCTAAGCGAGATGCGCGGGTCAAGCCCGCGCATGACAGGGATGTCAAACCCTCAGCTTCAACAGTCTGATCGCATTATCGCGGGCGATCTGCGTGCGCTGGATTTCGGAGAGCGGCGCGGCGTCGAGCCACCCACTGCCCTGGCCGAAATCCTCGAATGGCCAATCGATCGAGAACAGCACATGGTCGAGGCCGACTTCGGCGATCACGTTCTTCAGCGCCGGCGTATGAAAGTTGCCGGCGGTGGTAATGTAGAAGTGCTGGCGGAAATAGTCGCCGACACCGCGCTTTGCGGCGTAGCGGTGAGGCAGATTCATCCAGCCGTTACGATTGTCGATGCGCCACAGCAGCGCCGGAATGCCCTCGCCGAGGTGGCCGAGAATGATCTTCAATTTTGGATACGCATCGAACAGGCCTGAACCAATCAGCCGCAGAGCGTGGATCGCGGTTTCGGCGCCGAAGGCCCAGTTCGGCCCGAGCATCCAGGCATGGCCCTGATACTGCGGCGCATGCGCCGGCAGCGGATTGCGCGGATGCAGATAGAACGGCACGTCGAGCGCTTCGACCGCGCCCCAGAACGGCTGGTATCGCGGCTGGTCGTAATAGATGGCCGCATCGGCGTCGGGCCCCTGCGAGAAGCCGTTGACCAGCGCGCCGACGAAACCGAGTTCCTTGACGCAGCGCGTCAGTTCCGCGGCGGCGGCGTCCGGGTCCTGCATCGGCAGCGCGGCAAAGCCGGCAAAGCGCTTCGGATGCCGGGCGATCACCGCGGCGAGCCGGTCATTGGCTTTGCGCGCAACGGCGATCGCCGTTGCGGCGTCCGGGATGCCCTGCACCGCCGGCGCGTTCAGCGACATCACCATCATCTCGATGCCGTTTGCGTCCATGTCGGCGAGGCAGGAGTCGATGTTGAGCAACCGGCGCGACAATTCGGGCCAGACCGGCGCAAAGGCGTGCGGCTCTCCGAGCGTCTCTTCAATGGCGAAATGCTCTTCGAGCGCGATCTTGCTGTGCATGGTCGTGCCTTACTGCCGGTCATTGAAGCGCGCGATGGTAGGATATGCGGCTGCCACTGCAAGCACGCGCTGCGTGTCGCGGCTTCAGGGTGGGATGGAAATGTTGTTCAACGGAGCCGCTGACCGCGACCGGCGCACTCACGCGCAGGATTCCGCCGATGCGGCTTTCAGGTCACGCCGGCCTCAATGCCTGCCGCGCGCAAACGTCCGACGGATTGTCCGGGAAATTGGTGGAGCCAGGCGGGATCGAACCGCCGACCTCCTGCATGCCATGCAGGCGCTCTCCCAGCTGAGCTATGGCCCCGTAACGGGAGGAGATGACTAGTCGGAAACGAAAGAAAAAGCAAAGGGTCCGATTAGTCCAGGCAAGGCGTGTTTGCGCCAGCCCTACTGTTCCTCATCCTTCTCGATGCCGTCGCCGATGATATCGGTGACGTCTTCATCGCCTTCTTCCTCTTCCTGGATGAAGGCATCATCGTCAAGGCCCTCGTCGTCGGCCTCGATTTCGTCTTCGGCGACTTCGCCCCGCTTCTTGGACTTGCCCTTCTGCTCGTTATCGGCGTCCTCGAGCGAGACGAATTCGGCGTCCGCGGTCTCCGGAACGATCGTCTCGGCTTCCGCAGCGGCGGCAGGGCGTGCAGCCTCGGGCCGCGCACGCGACTGCGGCGGCGCGACGATGGGAACGATCTTGCCCGTATAGGGCGAAATCACCGGCGACTTGCCCATGTCGTAAAATTTACGACCGGTATCCGGGCAGATTCGCTTGGTGCCGAGTTCGGTTTTGGCCACGTTCGAGCGTCCTAAGAAATGCCGTTGAAAATCATGGATCGGATTGGCGCTTCACTTGGCTAGTTGCGGGGCCCCTGTCAATAGCGGGAAACGGGCCTGAATAGGGCGGGCCGTGCGAGGATGACGCCCCGCGGACCGCCGTGATACGAGAACCCGGCTTTCACTCCGCCGCCCGATCAGTTTCAAAGGATACCAGTCACTTGAGCGAGGCCCCCTTCACGCCCTTGACCGCCCGTGCCGGCGGTTCCCTGACCGGCCGCCTTCGCGTGCCCGGCGACAAGTCGATTTCGCACCGGGCGCTGATTCTCGGCGCCATGACGGTCGGCGAAACCAGGGTTTCAGGTCTGCTGGAGGGCGAGGACGTCCTGAATACCGCCGGCGCGATGCGGGCGCTGGGCGCCAAGGTCGAGAGCCTGGGCGGCGGCAATTGGCGTATCCACGGCGTCGGCGTGGGCGGCTTCGCCCAGCCAGCCGCGCCGCTCGATTTCGGCAATTCCGGCACCGGCTGCCGGCTGGTCATGGGGGCGGTGGCCGGCTGTCCGATCACCGCGATTTTCGACGGCGACGCCTCCCTGCGGAAGCGGCCGATGCGGCGAATCCTCGATCCGCTGATCAAAATGGGCGCCCGGGTGCTCGACCAGGCCGAAGGCGGCCAGCTGCCGCTGACGCTGAAGGGCGCAACCGACCCGCTGCCGATCGAATACGAGACCCCGGTAGCTTCGGCCCAGATCAAGTCGGCGGTGCTGCTGGCCGGCCTCGCCGCCCCGGGTGAGACCATCGTCATCGAAACGGAGGCCTCGCGCGACCACACCGAAAAGATGCTCAAGCATTTCGGCGCGAAGATCGTCTCCAAGCCGCACGGCGATCACGGCCGCCGTATCGTGCTGCAGGGTCAGCCCGAACTCGAACCCGTGACTATCGCGGTGCCGGCCGATCCGTCCTCGGCGGCGTTTCCGCTGGTCGGCGCGTTGATCGTGCCGGGCTCCGAAGTCATTCTCGACGGCGTGATGCTCAATCCGTTGCGTACGGGATTATTTACCACCTTGCGCGAAATGGGCGCGAAGATCGCGGAAGAAAACAAGGGCGACGATGGCGGCGAGGAAGTCGCGGACCTGCGTGTCACGTATTCCGCGCTCAAGGGTGTCGATGTGCCGGCGGCGCGGGCGCCGTCGATGATCGACGAATATCTCATCCTCGCCGTGGCAGCGGCTTTCGCCGAGGGCACGACGCGCATGCGCGGTCTCAAGGAGCTGCGGGTTAAGGAAAGCGATCGTCTGGAAGCGACCGCGGACATGCTGCGGGTCAACGGCGTCAAGGTCGAGATCGAGGACGACGATCTGATCGTCCACGGCATGGGCGCGAACGGCGTGCCCGGCGGCGGCGAGGTGAAGACGCACATGGATCACCGCATCGCCATGTCGGCGCTGATGATGGGCCTGGCGTCAAAAGAGCCCGTCCGCATTGACGATTCGGCCTTTATCGCCACCAGCTTCCCGGGTTTCGTCGATCTGATGAAGGGCCTCGGAGCGAACTTGGACGCGGATCTGTCGTGATCATTGCCATCGACGGGCCGGCCGCGTCCGGCAAGGGCACCATCGGCAAGCGCCTCGCCGCGCATTACGGCCTGCGCCATCTCGACACTGGTCTCCTGTATCGCGCCGTCGGCAAGTCCGTGCTCGATGCCGGCAAGTCGCCGGATGACAGAGAGGCGGCCATCGCCGCCGCGCACTCGCTCGATCTCACGCGTTTCGATGAAGCGACGCTGAAAGGCGCCGAAGCCGGCGAAGCCGCCTCGCATGTTTCCGCGATTCCGGAAGTGCGTGCGGCGCTGGTCGACTATCAGCGCGCCTTCGCCGCGGAAAAGCCGGGCGCCGTGCTCGACGGCCGCGACATCGGCACCGTGATCTGCCCCGATGCCGACGTGAAGATTTTCGTCACCGCCAGCCCCGAAGTGCGCGCGGCCCGCCGCGGCAACGAGTATCGCACCGCCGGCAAGACCATCGACGACGCAACGGTGCTAGCCGACATCCGCAAGCGCGACGAGCGCGATTCCTCGCGCGCCGCCTCGCCCTTGAAGCAGGCCGACGATGCCGTGCTGCTCGACACCACGGCGTTGGGCGTCGAGGAGGCGCTCGCCGCGGCGGTTCGCATCGTTGAGGCGCGCCGTCGCAGCTAAGTCTCTGGAATCACGGCAATATGCCGAAGCGCGGCGGGCTCGGCGCGATCTGGACCGGGTCGATTTCTCAAGCAATTGAAGCGGTTATGACTTGCCGGGTGCGCCCGCCTTCGCTATATCCGCGCACATCCGGGCCGCTTCAATTCAGGCGTTGAAGCAACCCGAGCGGGCCGAGGAGCGACACCAAACCGCCCCTCGCTGTTGGAGGACAAAAGCCCCGCTCGTGTTTCGGCGTTAAGCGCGCCCCGACATCGATCCATCGTTCCGACCGTACGGCATGAGCGCCGGCTGTCCGTCTTCGCGCGGATAGTCGCCGAATGTCGTGCCAGACCTTCGGCCCGTCCGGGCGGAACGCCATTTTCAAACACCGGCGCAGGCAAACAGGAGATTACATGGCTACAGCTGCAGCACCCACGCGTGAAGATTTCGCCGCGATGCTCGAAGAGTCCTTCAACCAGGGCAGCCCCCAGGAAGGGACCGTCGTTACCGGCAAGATCGTCGGTATCGAAAAGGACATGGCCGTCATCGACGTCGGCGCCAAGACCGAAGGCCGCGTCGCATTGCGCGAATTCGCCGCGCCGGGCCGTACCTCCGACCTAAAGGTCGGTGACGAAGTCGAGGTCTATCTCGAGCGCGTGGAAAATGCGCTGGGTGAAGCCGTGCTGTCGCGCGACAAGGCGCGCCGCGAGGAAAGCTGGGGCAAGCTCGAGAAGAGCTTCAACAACAACGAGAAGGTGTCGGGCGTCATCTTCAATCAGGTCAAGGGCGGCTTCACCGTCGACCTCGACGGCGCCGTGGCCTTCCTGCCGCGTTCGCAAGTGGACATCCGTCCGATCCGCGACGTCACCCCGCTGATGAACAACGCGCAGCAGTTCCAGATCCTCAAGATGGATCGCCGCCGCGGCAACATCGTCGTGTCGCGCCGTACCGTGCTCGAAGAGACCCGCGCCGAACAGCGCCAGGAGCTGGTGCAGAACCTCGAAGAGGGTCAGGTCATCGACGGCGTGGTCAAGAACATCACCGATTACGGTGCGTTCGTTGATCTCGGCGGCATCGACGGCCTGCTGCACGTCACCGACATCGCGTGGCGCCGCGTCAATCACCCGACCGAAGTGCTCAACATCGGCCAGCAGGTGAAGGTCAAGATCATCAAGATCAACCACGAGACGCACCGCATCTCGCTCGGCATGAAGCAGCTGCTGGACGATCCGTGGCAGGGTATCGAGGCCAAGTACCCGATCCAGGCCAAGTTCAAGGGCCGCGTCACCAATATCACCGACTACGGCGCGTTCGTCGAACTGGAGCCGGGCATCGAAGGCCTGATCCACGTCTCGGAAATGTCGTTGACCAAGAAGAACGTGCACCCCGGCAAGATCGTCTCGAC
>JAEZEY010000180.1 GCA_023432845.1 Pseudomonadota bacterium | reverse complement strand
GATCAGTGGCGCGGTGGCGAAGCCGAACTCATCCGCGCCCAGCAGCGCGCCGATGACGACGTCACGGCCGGTGCGTAGGCCGCCGTCGACCTGCACGGCGATGCGCGAGCGCAGGCGGTTGGCGACCAGCGTCTGGTGCGTTTCGGCGAGGCCGATTTCCCATGGGCTGCCGGCATGCTTGAGCGAGGTGAGGGGGGATGCGCCGGTGCCGCCCTCGTAGCCGGAAATGGTCACGTGATCGGCGCGCGCCTTCGACACGCCGGCCGCAACGGTGCCGACGCCGATCTCGGAGACGAGCTTCACCGACACGTCGCCGGTCGGATTGACGTTCTTGAGATCATAGATGAGCTGGGCCAGATCCTCGATCGAGTAGATGTCATGATGCGGCGGCGGCGAGATCAGGCCGACGCCCGGCGTCGAATGACGGACCTTGGCGATGACCTTGTCGACCTTGTGACCGGGCAACTGGCCGCCTTCGCCGGGCTTGGCGCCCTGCGCCATCTTGATCTGCATCATGTCGGAGTTGACGAGATACTCCGTCGTCACGCCGAAGCGGCCCGACGCCACCTGCTTGATGGCCGAGCGCATCGAGTCGCCGTTCGGCAGCGGCTTGAAACGGTCGGCTTCCTCGCCGCCTTCGCCGGTGTTCGACTTGCCGCCGATGCGGTTCATGGCGACCGCGAGCGTGGTATGCGCCTCGCGCGAGATCGAGCCGAACGACATGGCGCCGGTGGAGAAGCGCTTGACGATGTCCTTGGCGGGTTCGACCTCGTCGATCGGAACCGGCTTGCGGCCGTCGGACTCCGCCGACTTGATGGTAAAGAGCCCGCGGATGGTGAGCAGCCGCTCGCTCTGGTCGTTGATCGCCTTGGCGAAGGCGCGATAGCGCTCAACCGAATTGCCGCGGACGGCGTGCTGCAGCTCCTTGACCGTCTCGGCGGTCCAGACGTGATCCTCGCCGCGCACGCGCACGGCATAGTCACCGCCGACATCGAGCATGGTGCGGTAGATCGGCGCGTCAGAGAAGGCGGCGCGATGTCGGCGCACGGTCTCTTCGGCGACCTCGGTCAGCCCGACGCCCTCGATCTGCGTGTGCGTGCCGGTGAAGTATTTGTCGATGAAGTCCTTCTTCAGGCCGACGGCGTCGAAAATCTGCGCGCCACAATAGGACTCGTAGGTCGAGATGCCCATCTTCGACATGACCTTGAGCAGCCCCTTGTCGATGGCTTTGATGTAGCGCTTGGTCAGTTCGTAATCGTCGAGCTTGCCGGGCAATTGATCCTTCATCGCCGACAGGGTCTCGAAGGCGAGATAGGGGTTGATCGCCTCGGCGCCATAGCCGGCCAGGCACGCGAAGTGATGCACCTCACGCGGCTCGCCGGTCTCGAGCACCAGGCCGACCGAGGTGCGCAGCCCCTTGCGGATCAGATGATGGTGAACGGCGGCGCAGGCGAGCAGCGCCGGGATCGGAATGCGCTCGGCGGAGGCCTTGCGGTCCGACAGGATGAGGATGTTGCAGCCGCCGTCGACCTCTTCCTCGGCGCGCACGCAAAGTTCGTCGATCGCCCAGTCCATGCCCTCAGGGCCGTGGTCGGCCGGGTAGGTCATGTCGAAGGTCAGCGACTTGAAGTGGTCGCCGGTCATTTCCGAGATCGAGCGGATCTTTTCCAGATCGCCGTTGGTCAGGATGGGCTGACGAACTTCCAGACGCTTGGTGTTCGACATGCCCTGGTGGTCGAGAATGTTCGGCCGCGGCCCGATGATCGAGATCAGGCTCATCACCAACTCTTCACGTATCGGGTCGATCGGCGGGTTCGTCACCTGCGCGAAATTCTGCTTGAAATAACTGTACAGCGGCTTCGACTTGTCGGACATGGCCGCGATCGGCGTGTCATTGCCCATCGAGCCGATGGCTTCCTCGCCGGTCGAACCCATGGGCGACATCAGCAGCTTGATGTCTTCCTGCGTGTAGCCGAACAGTTGCTGGCGATCGAGCAGCGACAGGTTGGACTTCGGCGCGCCGTTGGCGGTGTCCGGCAGTTCCTCGAGCACGATCTGCGTGCGGTCGAGCCATTCCTTGTAGGGATGGCTCTTGGCGAGCGTCGTCTTGAGCTCTTCGTCGGGAATGACGCGACCTTCGGTGAGATCGACCAGCAGCATCTTGCCCGGCTGCAGGCGCCACTTCTTGACGATGTCCTTCTCCGGAATCGGCAGCACGCCCATTTCCGAAGCCATGATGATGCGGTCGTCGCGCGTCAGGAAATAACGCGCCGGGCGCAGGCCGTTTCGGTCGAGGGTGGCGCCGATCTGGCGACCGTCGGTGAAGGCGAGCGCGGCCGGGCCGTCCCACGGCTCCATCAGCGCGGCATTGTATTCGTAGAAGGCGCGGCGTTCCTCATCCATCAGTGGATTGCCGCCCCAGGCTTCCGGCACCATCATCATCATGGCGTGGGCGAGCGAATAGCCGCCCTGCACCAGGAATTCGAGCGCGTTATCGAAACAGGCGGTGTCCGACTGGCCTTCGTAGGAGATCGGCCACAGCCGCTTGATGTCCTTGCCGAACAGCGGCGATGACACCGAAGCCTGCCGCGCCGCCATCCAGTTGACGTTGCCGCGCAGCGTGTTGATTTCGCCGTTATGCGCCAGATAGCGGTACGGATGCGCCAACGACCATGTTGGGAAGGTGTTGGTCGAGAAGCGCTGATGCACCAGCGCGATTGCCGACTCGAAATCCGGGTCGTGCAGGTCGGGGTAGTAGCTGCCGAGCTGGTCGGCGAGGAACATGCCCTTGTAGACGACGGTGCGACACGAGATCGACACCGGGTAATAGCTCGAGGTGCGGCGCTCGCGGCGGCGATAGATGGCGTTCGAGATCGACTTGCGCAGGATGTAGAGACGGCGCTCGAATTCGTCTTCGGTCAGCTTCTTCTTGCCGAGGCCGATGAAGACCTGCATGTGCACCGGCTCGGTCGGCTTCACCGATTCGCCGAGCGAGGCGTTGTCCTTCGGCACATTGCGCCAGCCGAGCAAAGTGAGGCCTTCGCGCTCGATGACATCGCCGTAGATGTCGCGGATGATCTCCTGCCAGTTGGTCTCATGCGGCATGAACAGCTGGCCGACGGCGTATTCGCCGGGGGCGGGCAGTTCGAAGCCGAGCCTCGATGCTTCCTTGGCGAAGAACTTGTGCGGGATCTGCACCAGGATGCCGGCGCCGTCGCCCATACGCGGGTCGGCGCCGGTAGCGCCGCGGTGCTCGAGATTGCAGAGAATGCGCAGGCCATCTTCGATGATGCTGTGTGACTTCTGGCCCTTGATATGCGCGATGAATCCGACGCCGCAGGCGTCCATGTCGCGGGCGGGATCGTAGAGCCCCATCGGCGCGGGCACACCGGGATCGGCGGTCGAGCCGGGGAAGGACACATCGGCGGACGAATGTTTGTCGCGCAACGGCGCTTCCACCGTGCGGCCGCCAAACTTCGTGCTCTTCTTTCCGTGGCTCATCGTCATCCCACCCTTGCCGGGCCAATCCCGGCGCACTCTGGCTTGGCAGCGACACCTTTGTCGTCGGCTGCGTCGTAGCAACCGTGAACAGGCCCGTCGGCAAGCGTAACCAATCTAAAGAAGGCGCAGGCCCCAGCCCCGCTGGCGGGTGCGCTGCTCCCGTCGGGTGCCCGCGATCCCCGCCCGCTTCAAAAAGCGGCCATCGCGGCGGCACCATTAGGACAGCAATACTGTCCTAATAGACCATGCCAAATTTTGCCCCGCCGCACAAGGCCGGTCCACGCTGGAATCGCGCGAACCTTGCGATTTGTTGCGGCCACACCTTCGGCCGGGGCAAGAACAAGACCACGGCAGGCCCCTTTTGCGCAATGGCATTGCGCGCCCGGGCCCACAGGCTCGGAATGGGGGGAGCCGGATTAACCGTTTAATGGTGAAAATGGGAAACAGCGGCGCGTTTTCTGCGCCTCAGTAAGGTGTCTTCGAAGTTTCGGAGATGCCTCATGTCCAATGCAAATGCGCAGACGATGGCCGACCGCGCTGCGGGCGCCGCTGCGATGGAGCGGCTGGCTGACCGGCTGACGGCGATGGCGCCGGCCCCCCTCGACCTCTCCGCCAATAACATCGTCCGGCAGTCCCCGGCTGTCGCCGCCGGGCTTTCCGCCAGCGCCGCGATCGCCCGCCGATGATGCTGGCGATCACCCACATCGACCGCCTGCGGCCGTTCCAG
>JAEZEY010000170.1 GCA_023432845.1 Pseudomonadota bacterium | reverse complement strand
GCATGCGCGGCGAGGACGAAACGGTCATCGGGGTTTCTCCATTCCAGAATCCAGGAGGCGGACGGGCCGCGGCGATTGCGGGTGAGATGAACGGCAAAGCGCGGCGCGCCGGGACCGAAGGATCGCTCAATGACGGAAGACGATGCGCTCACCACCCACCGCGTTGCGGCGGTAGAGGCGTCATGCGGCGGCTGTGCGCGCAGGAGAAAGGCGAGGGCGCCGCTCTCGCTTGCGGCGAGCGACAGGCGCCGCACGGCGACGGCATCGAGCGCGCCGTTGCGCACTTCGCCGAGCACGGCGCCGACGGCGCGGCAGCGCAGGGCTTCTTCCATCGCCGCCATCAGTTCATGCCGATGCGCGACGGCGACGACGACGAACCGCTCGGGCGACAGCCCGAAGGCTTGGAGACCGGCGCCATAAGGCACGCCGCTCTCGGCGAGCGCCATGTCCTCGGCGATCCAGACGAGATGCTTTTTGCTTTGACTCTTCGTTGCTTCACTCCCCGTCATTCCGGGACGCGCCAACGGCGCGGACCCGGAATCCAGATATGGACTCGCAGGCAGCCTCTGGATTCCGGGTTCGCGAACTGCGTTCGCGCCCCGGAATGACGAGGAAGAAGAAAGCGCCGCCAGCCCCAGCGTAAAGCCGGTGGCCGCCGGCAGGTGCGCTTCGCCAGCGGCCGCGATTTCGTGCAGTGCGCCGCGCAGAAGGCCGCCGCCGAGGACGTCGTCCAGGGCGGTCACACCCAGCGGCAGTACCGCTGGACCCTCGCTGAGGCCGGCCGGTTTCTGCAAGCCGGTGAGCTGCTGGCGCAGCGTATCAATCATCAGTCAAGCCTTTGAAGAAGCGTGATTATCCGCTGGCGGACCAACGGATAAATCAGCTTTATGTTCCCTATTTGTTCTAGTGTGCCGAACGTGACGGGGAGCGTCAAGCCGCAAGGAATGGGGTCTGACTCCGGCGTAATGGGGCAGCGCTGGCGTCCAAGAACAACGCAGTCGGAATCGCGGTATGCCGCTGCCGCCATTCAGCTAGGCCCGGCGCTCCTCGGTCACGATCTCGACCATCGAGGTCAGCGTCTTGTGCACCGGACACTTGTCGGCGATCTCCATCAGCTTGCGGCGCTGCTCGCCGTCGAACGAACCTTCCAGCGTGATGAAGCGCTCGATGCGATCGAGCTTGCTCACCTTGGTGTCGCAGGTCTCGCAATCCTTGACGTGCACCTTGCCGTGAGTGAGGCGGACCGAAACATCGTCGAGCGGGATTTTCTTGAAGTCAGCGTAAAGCCGGATGGTCATCGACGTGCAGGCGCCGAGCGCCGCGAGCAGATAGTCGTAGGGACCCGGCCCGGAATTCATGCCGCCCAGCTTCTCGGGCTCGTCGGCGAGCAGATGATGCGGGCCGGTCAGTATCTCCTGCTGGAATTTACCGGCGTGGGTCTCGCGGACCAGGACGAGGCCCTCAACCTGCCCTTCGGTCATGAATCCCGGCTGCTCGAGATAGCGCCCGGCCCAGCCGGCGATCACATCGGCGACATAGAAGGCGTCGGCCTTCTCCGACAGCAGGTGGTCCGCCCCGGCCAGCGACACGAAGCTCTTGGGATGCTTCGCCGCCAGAAAGATCTGCGAGGCATTGTCGATGCCGACGGTGTCGTCGCCCGGCGCATGAAACACCAGCAGCGCCTTGTGCAGCCGCGCGATCTTCTCGCCGAGTGCCCTGCCGGCGACGTCGTCGAGGAACTCGCGACTGATGGTGAAGGGCCGGCCGGCGAGCTTCACCTCCAGTTCGCCCTCGCTGCGGATGTCGTCGACCTGCTCCCTGAACAGGCCGACGACGTGGCCGGGGTCGTAAGGCGCGGCGATCGTCACCACCGCGCGGGCGTCTTCGATGCGGTGCGCGGCGGCCAGCACCGCGGCGCCGCCGAGGGAATGGCCGATCAGGATCGACGGCGGTCCTTGCGTCTCGCGCAAGTGATCGGCGGCGGCGACCAGATCGTCCACGTTGGATGAAAAGTGCGTATTGGCGAAGTCGCCCTCGCTGCCGCCCAGCCCGGTGAAATCGAAGCGCAGCACGGCGATGCCGTGATGCGTCAGTTGTTCGGCGATGCGGCTGGCGGCGAGATTGTTCTGCCCGCAGGTAAAGCAGTGCGCGATCAGCGCGTAGGCCGTCGGCTTGCCAAGCGGCTCGTCGAGTGTCGCCGCAAGTTGCTCGCCTTTGGCATTGGGGAAGGTGAGGCGGCTGCTGCGCATGTCCCAGGCCTCGCGGATTGCCCGTTCAGGGCCGGACCGGAAACCGGCCACCCATGTCCTATATATAGCAGCTCAGAAACGGTTATCGGGCGTCGGTCGGCCGAACCTGGCAACCGGAGGGAAGACTATCGGATGCGCCAGTCGAAACCTCGCACACCGGGCACTCAAAGGTGCGGAATTCCCGGCCCGCTCCTTCATGTGCGATCCGGCGCAGCCACATGCGCGAGCCGCATTGCTCGCAGGTCGGCCGGTCGAGTTCGGGAGAATTGGCGCGATGGGTTTGAGTCGTCGGCATGATGCATCCCTTCCTGCGGATCGTCAGGCAAGAGCGCACATTGTCTCTCAGCCACCGGCGCCCGAGGCTACGTCGTGCCGGTGATGTGATAAACGTAACGCATCCGGGCGATAGGGAAAGCGCCAAATGAGGCGCCGCGATGATATTGCGCACTGGATCGTGGATCGGCACTCGATGATGCCGACTGCTAGCGCTTATCGCGCGATTGTTGCGCCCGTCTGAGAGACCCAAGATATAGCGGCCTTGCCGTATCGGTGACGCAATTGCGTCAGTGCTGGCCGATATGGCGCAGTAGCGCTAGAAGTATCGGGCGAGAAAAGCCACTGCTTCGTCCGACAGGCCGACGATCTTGTTCGTGGCCTGGCGGTAGAATTTGAAATTGAGTTCGGTCTGCGGCTTGCCGTCGTCCCAGTCATCAAACGGCTTGAGGTCGGCGCGGCCGAGCGGACGCTTCGCCAGTGCGGTGCGCTTCACCTCGATGCTGACGCGCGGCGTCTGCCGCTCGATGCCGCTCTTCTTCGCCACCGCCTTGGCGGAGGTGACGACGCCGCGCGCCACCAGCCCCGCGCCGCCCTCGTTCTCGCTGGCGAACAGGAAAATCTCGTCGCCCGCGGCAATCCGCTTGCCGCCATACATGGTCTTCTGTGCAACGAAGATAAATGCCTTGGCGCGCGGCTCGCCGATCTCGGCCTTGATCGCAAAGGTCATCGGCCGCGCTCACTCTTTGCCGACATGCCGCTTTCTGATCCCTCGCACCAGCAGCCAGACCATGACAATCGCGACCGGCACGAACAGAGCCGTCGCCAATGTGGTATCGACAGGCAGGCCCCTGGCGTGCGCACCTTCGGCGACATAGTGAAACAGGCCGACGACGTAATAGCTCACCGCCGCCACTGACAGTCCTTCGACCGTGGTCTGCAACCGCAATTGCAGTCGTGTGCGCTGGTTCATCGACTTGAGCAGATCGCGATTCTGCCGCTCCAGTTCGACGTCGACCCGCGTGCGCAGCAGGTTCGCGGCGCGCGCCAGCCGCGCCGACAAGGTAGCCTGCCGTTCCTCGGTGGTGATGCAGGTGCGCATCGCCGGCGCGAGGCGGCGGGCGAGGAACGACGTCCACGTCGGATAGACGCCGGCCTTGCGTTCGCCGATGGTCTGCAAACGCAACTGCACGATCTCGTTATAGGCGCGGCTGGCGCCGAAGCGATAATGGCTGGCGCCGGCACCGGCCTCGATTTCGGCGGCAAGCGCTGTCAGTTCGTCGAGCAGGCGCTGGTTGTCTTGCAACTGACGCGCGGCGCGCATCTGTTCGGTCAGTTCGGCGAGCCGCGCCTCGATGCGATTGATCGACGGCTGCAGGCGCTGCGCTTCCGGCAGGCCGAGCAGCGCCAGGGTGCGATAGGTCTCCGTCTCGATGATCCGCTGCACCAGCGCGCCGGCGCGTTCGGCGCCGAGGCCTCGGTCCAGCACCACGATGCGGACGAAACCGGAGGCATCGGGCTGGAAGTCGGTGGCGAACAGCGCGGTGCCGTCGGCATTCTCCGCCACCGCAAGGCTGGCATGATCGAACAGATAATCGACCGCGATCTTCCGCTCCGCATCGTCGGCCAGCAGATGCAGGTCGAGCGCGACCAGCAGCGGCCCGGGCTGCGGCACCGATGCCATCCGCGCCGAGAGCGACGCCGCATCCGGATAGAACGGCTGGCTCGCCGCCGACGGCAGCTCCCAGGTGTAGGTGGTGAACTCGGTATGCTGCTCCCAGCGCAAGGTCGCGCCGTCGAACGCGACGCGGTGGTGCTTGGCGGTGGCGTCGAGCGGCTCGTGCTTGTCGCGCGCGCACAAGGCGGCCAGCGCCGCGCGGTCGTTCTTGCCGGCTTCGCCGGGGGTCGCAAAGGCGAAATGGATGATCCGGCGCGGGGTGTCCAGCGGCGTGAACGGCCGGGCATGAACCTCGCCGAGCACGGCCGCGCGCAAGGGATGCGGGGCAAGACGCCCTTCACTGCCGGTCCCGATTTTGACCTCGGCGCTCATGACCTGAATGGGGGCATGAAGGCGGGGAGAAGGCAAGTGCTCTCTTCACTGCCAGCTGGAATGATGGCACTTCGCCTTTAACGAGACCGCACTAATCGCATCTGAAATACAGGCGACACTCCAACGACAGTGTGCGAACTGGTCACTGAACAAGCAAAGAGGTGGACTGCCCTTTCAGGGTCGCCCGGTCACGCTGGTAGTCAAGTATTTCGTCTAGTCTAGATGCAGCACGATAGATTGTAGGCCGATGCTTCTCTGCTTTGTCGCGTTGTAGGCAGTCGAGAAGTATAGGACGCAAAGCTTCAGCCTGTTTGAATTCGTTAGGCAGTCCGTGGACTGCGCTGGCAAAAGCTCCGAACTCTTCGATCGCCTTTTGTTGATTTATTTTCCCCGACAGCAGTACTGCAAGCACTTTCGCTGGGCTGCCCGTATACAAC
>JAEZEY010000109.1 GCA_023432845.1 Pseudomonadota bacterium | reverse complement strand
CGCTCGATGAAATCATCAAGATGCTCCATCCGTTCATGCCCTTCATCACCGAGGAGCTGTGGCAGGTGACGGCCGAGCGGGGGCCGCAACGCGATAGCCTGCTGGCGCTGGCGCCGTGGTCGAAGCTCGAAGGCCTCACCGATGACAAGGCCGAAGCTGAAATTGGCTGGGTCATCGACCTCATTACCGCGATCCGGTCCGTGCGATCGGAAATGAATATCCCGGCCAGCACTTTGATACCCGTCGCAGTGATTAATGGGTCCGATGATACCAATATCCGCGCTTTGGAATGGTCTGACGTTATTAAGCGTCTTGCCCGCACCAATGGTCCGGTCGGCTTGATGACGTCCGTTCCGCAGGGCTCGGCGCAGCTTGTGGTGCGCGGCGATCTCGTCGCGCTGCCGCTGGTCGGCGTCATCGACATCGCCGCCGAACGCGCGCGTCTGGCCAAGGAAATGAAGAAGGCCGAGGACGACATCGACCGCGTCGAGAAGAAGCTCGGCAATCCGAAATTCGTCGAGCGTGCCGAACCGGAAGTGGTCGAGGAGGAGAGGGCGAAGCGCGAGGAAGCGCTCGCCCGCAAGACCAAGATCGCCGAGGCCATCGAGCGGCTGAAGGGGGCGGTGTAGCTTCTTATCCCTCCCCGCTTGCGGGGAGGGACAAGGCTACCGGAACGGCTTGCTCAGAAACCGCGAGCCTTTCAGCCCGTAGCGCCAGGGGTGTTCGACCGCCTTGGTGATGCCGATCCTCGGTCCCACCACAATCTCGGGCTCAACAGGCCGCGCCCGCAGTTCGAACGGTGCCCGGTCGAGCGGGAGGCCATTGTGCTTGATGGTGACGCCCAGCGCCTCGGACAGCTTGCCTGGCCCGGAGCACAGATCCCGCGCCTCCGGGAGCTTGCGCCGCCGCCTCATGGCGGCGAGCCCCTCGGTCGGCTCGAGCGCCCGGATCAGGATGGCGCTGGCCGAGCCTTCCGCCTCGCAGACGAAATTCAGGCACCAGTGAATGCCGTAGGACCGGTACACATAGGAGAAGCCCGGCGGGCCGAACATCACGGCATTGCGCGGCGTCTGCCCCCGGTAGCTGTGCGCGGCGGGGTCGGTGTGGTGATAGGCCTCAACTTCCACGATCGTCCCGCCGGCGCCGTTCACCATGAGGCTGGCGCCGATCAGTTCGGGCGCCACCTCGTGAACGGAGCGGGCAAAGAATTGTCGGGTCAGGCGTGGGGGCATTCGTCTCTCATGCCGGCCGGCGGCAGCAGTTTCTGTGTCCGGCCAGCAACACTTAAGGAACAATCAAGCTCTGGCCGCCAATGATGGCTCGCCACGCCGCGATTTGGCCATACCCTTCAATCACATCGAAGGCCTCCAATTTGCGGCGCAAACCGTTGCGGGGGTTCCGGATTTCGTTCCCGCCGGCTGTCCCGTTCCGGGGCGCTGGGTCGAGATCAGGAGGCCTTGCGTAAGTGCCGACAAAGCCGGCCGGGTCGCAACCGGCGGCGTGGAATTGGGGCGGGGGCCCGAAAGTACGATGGACGCCAAGACCAACATCAAGAACCGACTTCCGTCCCGGCACGTGACCGAAGGTCCGGCCCGGGCGCCGCATCGCTCGTATTATTACGCGATGGGTCTGACCAAGGAGCAGATCCACCAGCCGTTCGTCGGCGTGGCCTCCTGCTGGAACGAAGCCGCGCCCTGCAACATCTCGCTGATGCGCCAGGCCCAGGCCGCCAAGAAGGGCGTCGCCTCCGCCGGTGGCACGCCCCGCGAATTCTGCACCATTACCGTGACCGACGGCATCGCCATGGGCCATGCCGGCATGTACGCCTCGCTGCCCTCGCGCGACCTGATCGCCGACTCGGTCGAACTGACCATGCGCGGCCACGGCTATGATGCGCTCATCGGTCTCGCCGGCTGCGACAAGTCGCTGCCCGGCATGATGATGGCGATGGTGCGCATGAACGTGCCGTCGATCTTCATCTATGGCGGCTCGATCCTGCCCGGCTCCTGGAAGGGCCAGCCGATCACCGTGCAGGACATGTTCGAAGCGGTCGGCAAGAACTCGGTCGGCGCACTGTCGGACGATGACCTCGACGCCATGGAGCAGGTGGCGTGCCCGTCGGCCGGCGCCTGCGGCGCGCAATTTACCGCCAACACCATGGCGACGGTCTCCGAGGCGATCGGCCTTGCGCTGCCGTATTCTGCGGGCGCACCGGCGCCTTATGAAATCCGCGACAAATTCTGCGCACTCGCCGGCGAAAAGATCATGGAACTGCTGCAGCTCAACCTGCGGCCGCGCGATATCGTTACGCGCAAGGCGCTTGAAAATGCCGCCGCGGTGGTCGCGGCGAGCGGCGGGTCGACCAATGCGGCGCTGCATCTGCCGGCCATCGCGCATGAATGCGGTATCGAATTCACGCTTTTTGATGTCGCCGAAATCTTCAAAAAGACACCATATATCGCGGATTTGAAGCCGGGTGGCCGTTATGTCGCCAAAGACATGTTCGAGGTTGGCGGCATCCCGCTGTTGATGAAGACGCTTCTCGACAACGGCTACTTGCACGGCGACTGCATGACTGTGACCGGGCGTACCATTGCCGAGAACCTGAAGTCGGTGAAGTGGAATCCGAACCAGGACGTCGTACGTCCGGCGGACAAGCCGATCACGGTCACCGGCGGTGTCGTCGGCCTCAAGGGCAACCTCGCGCCCGAAGGCGCGATCGTGAAGGTCGCCGGCATGAGCGAACTCAAGTTCTCCGGGCCGGCGCGCTGCTTCGACGGCTAGGAGGCCTGCTTCGAAGCCGTGAAGAACAAGACCTACAAGGAAGGCGAAGTGCTCGTCATCCGCTACGAAGGGCCGCGCGGCGGCCCGGGCATGCGCGAGATGCTGTCGACCACGGCGGCGCTGTACGGCCAGGGCATGGGCGGCAAGGTGGCGCTGATCACCGACGGCCGTTTCTCCGGCGCGACGCGCGGCTTCTGTATCGGCCATGTCGGTCCGGAAGCGGCGGTTGGCGGCCCGATCGCGCTGGTCAGGGACGGCGACATCATCACCATCGACGCCGTCAACGGCACCATCGATGTGAAGCTGTCGGACGACGAACTTGCCGTCCGCAAGAAGGACTGGCAGCCGCGCGAGACGCATTTCGGCTCCGGCTATCTCTGGAAGTATGCGCAACAGGTCGGTCCGGCCGTCGACGGCGCCGTGACCCATCCGGGCGGGGCGGGGGAGAAGGAGTGCTATGCGGATAGCTGACGCAACTTTGCGTTTGGCAACGCTCGGCGCTGGCCTGGCCTTCCTGGTCATGGCCGGTCCTGCGCTCGCGCTCGACGGCAGCAGGTCCGACAACCGGGTTGCGGGCGGGCCGCCGGCGCTGAAGTCGATGAACGATGCATTCCGCTCCGGCGCCAAGTGGCTCAAGAGCGGTGACACCGAAAAGGCGGTACTCTCGCTGGAGTATGCCGCTGAACGCGGCCATGCGGCAGCACAGTGGAAACTCGGCCGCATGTATCAGTCCGGCGAGGGTGTCGCGCAGGACGATCTCAAGGCCTTTGAATATTTCCGGTCGATCGCGGCCAATCATGCCGATGACAATCCGAACGGCATGCAGTCGCGCTTCGTCGCCTCGGCCTTCGTCGCGCTCGGCCACTATTATCTCGCGGGAATTCCGAACACCAAGGTCAAGGCCGAGCCGGAACGGGCGCGGCAGATGTTCGACTACGCGGCTTCGTATTTCCGCGACGCCGAGGCCCAATACTATCTCGCGCGGCTTTATCTCAACGGCACAGGTGCGCCGCACGATCCGCGCACCGCGGCGCGCTGGTTCGGCCTGTCGGCACAGAAGGGCATGTGTCAGGCGCAGGCCATGCTGGGGGCCATGCTGTTTGCCGGCGACCACGTGCCGCGGCAGGCGGCGCGCGGGCTGATGTGGCTGACGCTGGCGCGCGATGCATGCCGGTCGGGTCCGGACGAGGCCTGGGTCGCGCAGCTTTACGACGGCGCCTACCGGCAGTCGGTCGAAGATGAGCGCGCGCTGGCGCTGGTCTACCTCAAGCGCTGGATGGAAACGCGGCGCGAGTAAGCGCCGTCGCGCCTACTGCGTGCCTAGCGTCCGTCGATTGCGAGGTCCGCCCACACCGGCACATGGTCCGATGGCTTGTCCCAGGAGCGCACGTGCTTGTCGATGCCGGCGTCGGTGAGCTTATCGGCGGCCTGCGGTGACAATAGCAGGTGGTCGATACGGATGCCGTCGTTCTTCTGCCAGGCCCCGGCCTGATAATCCCAGAAGCTATAGACGCCGCTGTCGTCGGTCACCGCGCGAATGGCGTCGGTGAAGCCGAGATTGATCAGCCCCCGGAATCTCTCGCGCGTCTGCGGCAGGAATAGCGCGTCATTGACCCACACCTCGGGGCGCTTGGCATCGAGCGGCGCCGGGATGACGTTGTAGTCGCCGGCGAGCACCAGCGGCTCCTCCAGCTTCAGCCGGTCGGCTGCGAAGGCGTGGAGCCGGTCCATCCAGCGCAGCTTGTAGTCATATTTGTCGCGGGGGGCGGGGTTACCGTTAGGCAAGTACAGACTGACCACCCGGACGACGCCGGTCTTGGTCGAGACCAGCGCCTCCAGGAAACGGGCCTGGACGTCGCCGTCGTCGCCGATGAGGCCGGGCGCCACCTCGTCGAAGGGCAGCTTGGATAACAGGGCGACGCCGTTGTATGTCTTCTGGCCGTGATCTGCGACATTATAGCCGAGGGCTTCCAGCGGCTCGCGCGGGAAGGCATCGTC
>JAEZEY010000073.1 GCA_023432845.1 Pseudomonadota bacterium | reverse complement strand
GCAACGCCTTCATCCTCGGCCTTGTGCGCCAACATCGGGCCGGCAATCACGTCGCCGATGGCCCAGATACCCGGCACGCTGGTCGCGTAATAATGATCGGTGACGACGCGGCCGCGCTCGTCCAGTTTCACGCCGATCTCCTTGAGCCCGAGGCCGTCGGTGTAGGGAATGCGGCCGGTCGAGACGAGCACGACATCAGCCTCGATGGTCTCGGCCTTGCCCTCGCCCTTTGCCGGCTCGATGGTCGCCTTCAGCGTCTTGCCGGATGCATCGACGCCGGTGACTTTCGACGACAGCCTGAAGGCGATGCCCTGCTTCTCGAGCAGGCGCTGCGACTGCTTGCGCACTTCGCCGTCCATGCCAGGCAGGATGCCGTCGAGGAACTCGACCACCGTGACCTTGGCGCCGAGGCGGCGCCACACCGAGCCGAGCTCGAGGCCAATGACGCCGGCGCCGATGACCAGAAGATGCTTCGGCACTTCCGGCAGCGACAGCGCGCCGGTCGACGACACGATGCGTTTCTCGTCGATGTCGATGCCACGCAGCCTGGCGACGTCCGATCCGGTGGCGATGACGATAGACTTCGTCTCCAGCGTCGTCGTCTTGCCGTCGGCGGCCTTCACCTCGACCTTGCCGGGCGCGACGATGCGGCCGAACCCGTGATGGGTGTCGATCTTGTTCTTCTTGAACAGGAAGTCGACGCCCTTGACGTTACCGTCGATGGCGTCCTGCTTGAACTTGAGCATGGTGGGAAGATCGAGCTTCGGCGCCGGCACGCCAATGCCCATCTTGGCGAAGGAATGCCCGGCCTCCTCGAACAGCTCGGAAGCATGCAGCAACGCCTTCGACGGAATGCAGCCGATGTTGAGGCAGGTGCCGCCGAGCGACTTTTTCTCGACCACCGCGGTCTTGAGACCGAGCTGCGCCGCGCGAATGGCGCAGACATAGCCGCCGGGGCCGGATCCGATGACGATGAGATCGTAGCTGCTCATAATGAACGTCCTGCTCAAATATCGCCGCGACAGGTCGCGGCTGTTTGTCGGGATTAGGCCCCCGGTCGCTTATCGGCGTAGCGGTGGAGCGAGTCGAGGATGGCCGACAGCGCATGCGGATCGACCGGCGCCCTGTCGCCCCACGGCCAGAAGTAGACGATCGTCGCGAGTACATCGCGCAGTTCGTTCGACGCGATGCCGTCGATCTTGCGCACCTTATCGTCGATCTCGCTGCCGAACATCGGCAGGCGATGCTTGACGATGTCGGTCAGCGGATGATCGCCGGGCCTGCCGTTCGCCATACTGGCCTCACAGATCGAGAACCAGCCGCGCCGGATCCTCGAGGTTTTCCTTCACGCGCACCAGGAAGGTGACCGCCTCGCGGCCGTCAACGATGCGGTGATCGTAGGACAGCGCCAGATACATCATCGGCCGCACCTCGATCTTGCCGCCGATGACCATCGGCCGCTCCTGGATCTTGTGCATGCCGAGGATGCCGGACTGCGGCGCGTTGAGAATCGGCGTCGACATCAGCGAGCCATAGACGCCGCCGTTCGAGATCGTGAAAGTGCCACCCTGCATCTCGTCGATCTTGAGCTGGCCGTCGCGGGCACGCTTACCGAAGTCGTTGATCTTCTTCTCGATGCCGGCGAGCGACAGCATGTCCGCATCGCGCACCACCGGCACGACGAGGCCCTTCTCGGTGCCGACGGCGACGCCGATGTGATAGTAGTTCTTGTAGACAAGATCGGTGCCGTCGATCTCGGCGTTAACCGCCGGGATATCCTTGAGCGCCGCGATGCAGGCGCGCACGAAGAAGCCCATGAAGCCGAGCTTCACGCCGTGCTTCTTCTCGAACATGTCCTTGTACTGATTGCGCAAGCCCATCACCGTGGTCATGTCGACCTCGTTGAAGGTCGTCAGCATGGCGGCAGTGTTCTGCGCGTCCTTGAGACGGCGCGCGATCGTCTGGCGCAGCTTGGTCATGCGCACGCGCTCTTCGCGGCTTGCATCGTCCGGCGCCGACGGCGCACGCATCTGCACCGGCGCGGCGACCGGGGTCGGGGCCGAGGCGGCCTTCTCGATGGCGGCGAGCATGTCGCCCTTGGTCACCTGCTGCTTCAGGCCCGTGCCGGCAACGGTGGAAGGATCAACGCCGGATTCGGCGGCGAGCTTGCGCACCGAGGGGGCCTGCGCGGTGTTGGTCGCGACGGCAGGAGCCGGCGTGCGCGGCTTCGGCTCTTCGTCCGCCGCGTTGATCGGCGTCGTGGAAGTCGTCTTCACATCAGGGCGCCCGGTCGCCGAACCCGACGCGGTGGTCTTGCCGCCCGCGCCTTCCTTGATGGTGCCGAGGATCGCGCCGACGCCGACGGTGTCACCGTCCTTGGCGGCGATGTCGCCGAGCACGCCGGCGGCCGGCGCCGGCACTTCGAGCGTCACCTTGTCGGTCTCGAGTTCGACGAGCGGCTCATCCACCGCGACGGCATCGCCCGGCTTCTTGAACCATTTGCCGACGGTGGCTTCGGTCACCGATTCGCCGAGTGTAGGCACCTTGATGTCAGTCATGATTGCTTCTCTGCCTCAAAATGTTCTGCGTCATGGCCGGGCTTGTCCCGGCCACCCACGTCTTCGTTCCTGAACACCCGCCAAGACGTGGATGCCCGGCACAAAGCCGGGCATGACGGAGTGTGTATTGTTTCAGCCCAGCGCCTCGTCGAGGACCTGCTTGAGCTGCGCGAGATGCTTCGACATCTGGCCGACCGCGGTCGACGCCGATGCCGGACGGCCCGCATAACGGGCACGGCGGTGCTTGGCGTGGATCTGATTGAGCACCCATTCGAGATAGACGTCGACGAAGAACCAGGCGCCCATGTTGCGCGGTTCCTCCTGGCACCAGACGATCTCGGCCTGCTTGAAGCGCGACAGCTCTGCGACCAGCGCTTTGGTCGGGAACGGATGGAGCTGCTCGACACGCAGCAGATAGATGTCGTCGACGCCGCGCTTCTCGCGCTCCTCGTAGAGGTCGTAATAGACCTTGCCGGAGCACAGCACGACGCGACGAATCTTGTCGTCGGCGACGAGCTGGATCTTTTCACCGGGCAGGAACTGGGCGTCGTCCCACAGCAGGCGGTGGAACGAGGTGCCGGCGTCGAACTCGCCGAGCTTGGACACCGCGCGCTTGTGGCGCAGCAGGCTCTTCGGCGTCATCAGGATCAGCGGCTTGCGGATCTCGCGCTTGAGCTGCCGGCGCAGGATGTGGAAGTAGTTGGCGGGCGTCGTGCAGTTGGCGACCTGCATGTTGTCTTCGGCACACATCTGCAGGAAGCGCTCGAGGCGCGCCGACGAATGCTCCGGACCCTGGCCTTCGTAGCCATGCGGCAAGAGACAAACGAGGCCCGACATGCGCAGCCACTTGCGTTCGGCCGAGGAAATGAACTGGTCGAACACGACCTGCGCACCGTTGGCGAAGTCGCCGAACTGCGCTTCCCACAAGGTCAGCGTGTTCGGCTCGGCGGTCGAATAGCCATACTCGAAGCCGAGCACCGCCTCCTCCGACAACATCGAGTTCATCACATCGTACTTGGCCTGGCCGTTGCCGAGCTTATTGAACGGCACGTAGCGCTTCTCGCTCTCCTGATCGAACAGCACCGAATGACGCTGCGAGAAGGTGCCGCGCTCGGAGTCCTGGCCCGAGAGGCGGACCGGATGGCCTTCCTTGAGCAGCGAGCAGAAGGCGAGCGCCTCGGCGGTCGCCCAGTCGATGCCCTCGCCGCTCTCGATCGCCTTGCCGCGGTTGTCGATGAAACGCTGCACGGTGCGGTGGACGTTGAAGTCCTTCGGCACCGTGGTGATCGCCTTGCCGATGGCGCGCAGTTCGGCGAGCGGGACGCCGGTATTGCCGCGGCGCGGATCTTCGACATCCTGCGCCGGCTTAAGACCCGACCAGCGGCCGTCGAGCCAATCGGCCTTGTTCGGCTTGTAGGCCTGTCCGGCCTCGAATTCGGCATCGAGACGCGAGCGCCAGTCGGCGCGCATCTTGTCGATCTCGCCTTCGGTGACGACGCCTTCGGCGATCAGCTTCTCGGAATAGATTTCGAGCGTCGACTTGCGCGAGCGGATGTTCTTGTACATCACCGGCTGGGTGAACGCCGGCTCGTCGCCTTCGTTGTGGCCGAAGCGGCGATAGCACCACATGTCGATGACGACCGGAAGCTGGAACTGCATCCGGTATTCGGTGGCGACCTTGGCGGCGAACACCACCGCTTCCGGATCGTCGCCGTTCACATGCAGGATCAGCGCGTCGATCATCTTGGCGACGTCGGACGGATAAGGCGACGAGCGCGAATAGCGCGGATAGGTCGTGAAGCCGATCTGGTTGTTGACGATGAAGTGGATGCTGCCGCCGGTGCGATAGCCCTTGAGGCCCGACAGGCCGAAGCATTCCGCCACAACGCCCTGGCCGGCAAACGCCGCGTCGCCGTGGATCAGCAGCGGCATCACCATGGTGCGGTCTTCCGGCGTCGCGCCGTGCTGCTCCTGCTTGGCGCGCACCTTGCCGAGCGTCACCGGATCGACGATTTCCAGATGCGACGGGTTCGGCGTCAGCGACAGATGCACCGTGTTGCCGTCGAACTCGCGATCCGACGAGGCGCCCAGGTGATACTTGACGTCGCCGGAGCCTTCGATGTCGTCCGGCGTCGCCGAGCCGCCCTTGAATTCGTGGAACAATACGCGGTGCGGCTTGCTCATCACCTGGGTGAGCACGTTGAGGCGGCCGCGATGCGGCATGCCGATCACGATTTCCTTCACGCCGAGATTACCACCGCGCTTGATGATCTGCTCGAGCGCCGGGATCAGCGATTCACCGCCGTCGAGGCCAAAGCGCTTGGTGCCGGTATACTTGACGTCGAGAAACTTCTCGAAGCCTTCGGCTTCCACCAGCTTGTTGAGGATCGCGCGCTTGCCCTCGCGGGTGAACTGGATTTCCTTGTCGCGGCCTTCGATGCGCTCCTGAATCCACGCCTTCTGCGCGGCGTTCGAGATGTGCATGAATTCGACGCCGAGCGTCTGGCAGTAGGTGCGGCGCAGGATCGCGACGATCTCGCGCATCGACGCGAATTCGAGGCCGAGAACCTTGTCGAGGAATATCTTGCGGTCCATGTCGGCTTCGGAAAAGCCGTAGGATGCCGGCATCAGTTCTTCTTCGCTCGGTTCGGCCTGGATGCCGAGCGGATCGAGCTTGGCGTGGAAGTGGCCGCGCATACGGTAGGCGCGGATCAGCATCAGCGCGTGGATGGAGTCGCGCGTCGCCTGCATGACGTCGGCGTTCGACAGGTCGACGCCCGTGGCCTGCGCCTTCGCCGCGATCTTCTCGCCGATCTTCTTTTCGGTCTCAGCCCACTGACCGTCCAGCGCGGCGACCAGATCGCCGCTCGGCCGCGCCGGCCAGTTCGGCTTCTTCCAGGAAGCGCCTTGCGCCTGCTTGACGACATCGGCGCCGTTGTCCTTGAGCGCCTCGAAGAAGGTCCGCCACTCGGCGTCGACCGAATTCGGGTCCTTCTCGAACCGGGCCTGCAGGTCTTCGATGTAGGCGGCGTTTCCGCCGTAAAGGAACGAGGTGTGGGCGAAAGCGGCGTTGGCGTCTTGGCGGGACATGAGACCTGGATCCTGGGCGGGGCGCAATTGCCGCGCGGTATGCGTTTCCTGCGGTGGGGCAACCCGAAAAACGGCCCTGCGATCCCCAGCCGGACCGGAAAACCGCTCTGTCGGATTGAGCCGCTCCCGGGCATTACGCCCTGCGTCGGCGGGCCTCACTCTTAAACCTATTTATGACGTAGTTAAGTCCAAAAACGCATAGTATTGAACTTTGATTCACTTCATGCGAGCGCCGCCCCAAACGACAAGCGCCGCCGGCATCGGCCTGGCGGCGCTTGGATCACCATGTCTGCCTTGAAGGAGGAGTTTTAGCCCTTCAGCACTTCCACCAGGGTCTTGCCGATGCGCGCCGGCGACGGCGACACGCGAATGCCGGCCGCTTCCATCGCCGCGGTCTTGGACTTCGCATCGCCCTTGCCGCCGGAGATGATCGCGCCGGCATGACCCATGCGCTTGCCTGGAGGCGCCGTA
>JAEZEY010000019.1 GCA_023432845.1 Pseudomonadota bacterium | reverse complement strand
GGCAAAGTGGCGGCGGAGTGATTCCGAGTTGTCATTTCCGCGAAAGCGGCAATCCAGTAACCACAATTCGTTCATAGTGGCGCTGTAAACAAAGACGGCTTACATCTGGCGGATACTGGATCATCTGCTTTCGCGGATGATGACGCCGGAGCAGAACGCGAGCTTTTCGATGAACTGGATCAATAACGTCGTACGGCCGAAGATCCGCAGCTTCCTGCGCCGCGAGACGCCGGACAATCTCTGGATCAAGTGCCCGGAGACCGGTCAGCTCGTGTTCTACAAGGACGTCGAGCAGAACCAGTTCGTCATTCCCTCGTCCGGCTATCACATGCGCATCTCGGCGCCGAAGCGCCTGGCGACGATGTTCGACGGCGGTGAGTATGAAGAGATCGCGCTGCCCGAGGTGCAGGTCGACCCGCTCAAATTCCGCGACGAGCGCCGCTATGCCGACCGCCTCAAGGATGCGCGCACCAAGACCGGTTATCAGGATGCGGTGAAGCTCGGCATTGGCCGCCTCGAAGGCCAGATGGTGACCATCGGCGTTCAGGATTTCGATTTCATGGGTGGCTCGCTCGGCATGGCCGCCGGCGAGGCGATCATCGCGGGGCTGGAAACCGCGATCAAGCGCGAGACGCCGTTCATTATGTTCGCGGCCTCGGGCGGCGCGCGCATGCAGGAAGGTATCCTGTCTCTGATGCAGCTGCCGCGCACCACGGTCGCGGTGCAGTTGCTGCGCGAGGCGAAGAAGCCCTACATCGTCGTCCTCACCAATCCGACCACCGGCGGCGTCACCGCGTCCTATGCGATGCTGGGCGATGTGCATGTCGCCGAGCCGGGCGCGCTGATCGGTTTTGCCGGCCCGCGCGTCATCGAGCAGACCATTCGCGAGAAGCTGCCGGCAGGCTTCCAGCGTTCGGAATATCTCGCCGAGCACGGCATGGTGGACATGGTCGTGCACCGCCACCAGTTGCGTGCCACGCTCGCCAATCTCTGCCGCCTGCTGACCAAACAGCCGGCTTTTGTGCCGGCAGACAAGCAGCTGCCGGCGGCGTAGATCTAAATGTCCGAACAAGCAGTAGTTTGTCATGGCCGGGCTTGAGACCCGGCCATCTCGCTTAGGTGAGCAGAGCTGTGCCATGATTATCGGGATCACCGGGTCACGGCATTTGCGCGCCGGCCCGGTGATGACAGGCTAGAGTTCAAATGCATAGTGTCGACTCCATCCTCGCGCGGCTGACCGCGCTGCATCCCAAGCGTATCGACCTGTCGCTCGATCGGCTGGAGCGGTTGCTCGCTGCGCTCGACCATCCGGAGCGCAAGCTGCCGCCGGTGATCCATGTCGCCGGCACCAATGGCAAGGGTTCGACCATCGCCTTTCTGCGCGCCATCCTCGAAGCCGCCGGGCTGTCGGTGCATGTCTACACCTCGCCACACTTGGTGCATTTCAACGAACGCTTTCGTCTCGGCCGTAAAGGCGGCGAGGGTGCGCTGGTGGGCGACGTCGAACTGTCGGCGGCGCTGGAGGAATGCGAGCGCGCCAACGGCGATGCGCCGATCACGGTGTTCGAAATCACCACCGCGGCCGGCATGCTGCTGTTCTCGCGCCATCCGACTGATGTGCTGCTGCTCGAAGTCGGCCTCGGCGGCCGGCTGGACGCCACCAATGTCATCGACAAGCCGCTGGTCAGCGTCATCACGCCGGTGTCGCTCGATCATCTCGAGTTTCTCGGCGACACGCTGGAGAAGATCGCTTTCGAGAAGGCCGGCATCATCAAGCGGGGCGTGCCGGTGGTGGTCGCCGCGCAGCAGCGCGATGCGCTGGCCGTGATCGAACGCCAGGCTGCGCGCATGAAGGCGCCGATCCGCATTGCCGGCGAGAGCTGGACCGCGACCGAGGAGCGCGGCCGTCTCGTCTATCAGGACGACAACGGGCTGCTTGATCTGCCGGCGCCGAAACTGTTCGGGCGCCATCAATTTGAGAATGCCGGGCTGGCGATTGCGGCCCTGCGTGCCGTGCCGTCGCTGAAGATTCTGCCGGCGGCATTCGAGAGCGGCATTGCGAAAGCCGACTGGCCGGCGCGCCTGCAACGCCTGAGCGCCGGGCATCTGGTCGATCTCATTCCGCCGGGCGCCGAACTGTGGCTCGATGGCGGACACAATCCCGATGGCGGCCGTACCGTCGCGGCAGCGCTGGCCGATATCGAGGAGCGCGTGTCGCGGCCGCTGGTGATGATTGTCGGCATGCTGGCGACCAAGGATGCCGCCGGCTTCCTGCGCAATTTTACCGGGCTGGCGCGCCACATGATCACCGTGCCGGTGCCCGGCGCCGACAAGGGCCTGAGCGCCGCCGATGTCGCCGAGGCCGCGAAAGGCGTCGGGCTGCCGGCGCTGGCGCGCGGCAGCATCGACGAAGCGCTGGAGACGGTGCGCAAACTCGATTTCGATGCACCGCCGCGCATCCTCATCACCGGCTCGCTCTATCTCGCCGGCGAGATGCTGCGCGAGAACGGCACGGAGCCGGTGTGACGGCCCTTATCCTGAGGAGCATCGCGTAGCGATGCGTCTCGAAGGATGCGGCCGCCACATGGTTCGAGACGCACGCCTACGGCGTGCTCCTCACCATGAGGCGGATCAACAAAAACGGCCGGGGTTCGACCCGGCCGTTTGTAACCTTGAATCTTGCGCGCGCATCAGACCGCGGCGGTGATCCACTGCTGCAGCTTCTGCTTCGGCGCGGCGCCGACCTGACGATCCTTGATCTCGCCGTCCTTGAACAGCAGCAAGGTCGGGATCGACATGATGCCGTACTTGGCAGCGATGTTCGGGTTCTCGTCGACGTTCAGCTTGACGATTTTCACCTTCTCGCCGAGCGCACCGGAAATCTCCTCAAGCGCGGGCGCGATCATGCGGCACGGGCCGCACCATTCAGCCCAGAAATCCACAACCACCGGCTCGGACGACTTCAGAACGTCCGTGTCGAAGCTTGCATCCGTAGTCTTGCCGACGGCCATGATGAGCCCCTTTACTGTGACGGGCGGCCCCGGGAATCGGGCCGCAAAATTGCGAGGCCCGGAACGTATGGACGGCCCCCAGTAGCGTCAAGATACGGGTCGCGCGGATGTGACCCCCGTCAGGGCATGGGTCAGCGCATCGGCGGAAAGCTCCATCAGATCAGGGACTTCGGTCCAGATCAGGGCGCAACGCACGGTTTTTTGCGGGTATAATTTGGCGAGCACGGCCCGGTACAGCGCCAGTTGCCGGACGTACTGCGGCGGCACCTCGGCCAAGGACCGCGGCGCCGGGCGATTCGTCTTGTAATCGGCGATCAGCACCCAGTCCGCAGTGACGACGAGGCGGTCGACCTGGCCGTTGACCCGCCGCGTTTCGCCGTCGATCTCCACGAGGCCGACGATCGGCACCTCGGCGCGGCTGCCGGGCCCGAACAGCGCGCCGAAGCGCGCGTCGCCGAGCACCCGCAGGACATCGGCGATCAGCGCCGCGCGGTCGGCCTCGGCGAGTTTGTCGCCCTCGCGCGCAACGTAATCCTGGGCCGCCGCGAGCCGCCGCTCGGACGGAATGCCGGGCAGCGATTGCAGCAGCCGGTGCGTGAGCGAGCCGCGCAGCATCGCCATGTTCTGCGCCTTGTTCTGCCCGTTCACCGGCAGCGGCCGCCGCGCGCTTTCATCGAAGCCCGACGGCGTGATGACGCGGATCGTGGCGTCGCGCGGCGCTTCGCGTTTGAGCCAGTCGGGGACGATGATGGCTGGCTCGTGTTTCTCCGCCGACGCCGCGCGCGGCTCGGCCTCGGCTTCCGCCGTCGCATGAGGATCGATCTTGCGAAAACGTCGTACCGTGCCCTCGCCATCGCCGACTTTGTCATCGGCGTTCTCGCGAACGGCGACCTCACCCAGAGAATTGTCGACGAGCTG
>JAEZEY010000010.1 GCA_023432845.1 Pseudomonadota bacterium | reverse complement strand
GGCGTTGCGTTAGCGATAGATGCGCTTGGCCTGACGCTCGGCCACCGCGATCGCGCCCTTGGCATCTTCGCGGCCGGTGGCGTAGTTGGCGAACATGTCGACGACGACGAAGTCGGCGATTGCCGCGGCCGCCTTTTCGCCAAGCGAGCCCTGACCGCCGGGGGTCAGCGTGCGCTTGGACACGTCGCGGTACGGCGTGCGCTTCGGATCGGCAGTCCAGATCGGGTTGGCGTCGTACGCGTTGAGGAAGTGCGACAGATAGCCCTGCGCCGCGCTGATCCACGGATTGAAGTTTTCAGCTTCCAGCATGAACGCCGTGAAGGCCTTGCAAGCCTGCGGCGACTTGGTGAAGTTGAAGGTCAGGATCGGGAAGGCGAGATGCAGTTCGGTCGGCTTGCCGACCGGGCCGACCGGCATGTAGGCGTGGTTCATGTCGTCGGCGACGGCCTTGTTTTCCTTCTGGGCCGCGACATAGATGGAGATGCCGTTCGACGTCAGATGCAGATCGCCGGCAACGAAGATCTTGTTGTTCGACGAGTCGTTCCACGACGCCGTGCCTGGGATGAAGGTCTCGTACAGGGCCTTGACGTATTCGAGCGCCTTGACTGTCTCCGGCGAGTTGATGACGACCTTGTCGTTCTTGTCGACGAGGTTGCCGCCATGCGCCCAGAGCGCCCAGTGCAGCCAGGTGTTGGCGTCGCCCGAGGCGTGACCGAGTGCGAAGCCGGCCGGCGTGTTGTTCTTCTTCAGCGCGCGGCAGAGCTCGAGGAAGCCGGCGGTGTCCTTTGGGAATTCCTTGAACCCCGCCTTCTCCATCGACGAGATACGGTAGTTCATCAGGCCGCCGGTGGTCGCGACCGGAATGCCGATCCATTTGTTGCCCGACTTGCCGTAGGCTTCGGCGGCCGGCGTCCAGCCGCCGTACTTCTTGCCGAGATAGTTGGCGACGTCGGTCAGGTCCATGCACTTCTGCGGGAACAGATGCGGCAGCGAATAGAGGCCCCACACCATGTCGAGACCCTGGCCGGTGTTGGCGACCACCGAGGCCTTCGGCTGGATGTCTTCGAACGATTCATTGGTGACGACGACTTCGACGCCGGTCGCGGTCTTGAACGCGGCCACCATCTTGAGGAAGGCTTCGTCTTCGGCGGGTACGAAGCGGCGCCAGCGCATCAGGCTGATCTTGGCGCCCTTCTCGGGCTTCCACGGCGCGGCCTGGGCCCAGGCCTTGGCCCAGTCGAGCAGGGCGGGGCCGCTCAGTGCGGCCGCGGCGCCGAAAGCGGTTGCGCCGGTCATCAATGTACGACGTGTCAGGTCAGTCATCGTTTCTCTCCCTATGAGTCCTTTTTTGCTTAGTTCCGGTCTTTATGGATTCAGGCGTTTGCCTGTCGTTGCGTCGAACAGATGCACATATTGCGGATCTGGTCGCAGCCGGATCTTCTCGCCCGGTTGGAATTGGTGACGCTCGCGGAACACCGCGACGACTTCCTCGCCGCCGAGATTGGCGAAGACCTGCGTCTCGGAGCCGGTCGGCTCGATGACGATGATTTCCGCCTCGGCGCCGTCGTCGGCGAGCGTGAAGTGCTCCGGCCGGATGCCATAAATGGCTTCGACGCCATTGGCGTTGGCCGGCGGGTTGCCGATCGGCAGCGTGACGCCCTGCGGACCGACGAACGTGCCGGTGCCGTTGACGCTGATGCGGCCCTTGAGGAAGTTCATCGCCGGCGAACCGATGAAGCCGGCGACAAAGACATTGGCCGGCTTGTCGTAGAGATCGAGCGGCGCGCCGATCTGCTCGACGATGCCGTCATGCATGACGACGATCTTGTCGGCCATGGTCATGGCTTCGATTTGGTCGTGCGTGACGTAGACCGTCGTGGTCTTGAGGCGCTGATGCAGTTCCTTGATCTCGGTGCGCATCTGCACGCGCAGCTTGGCATCGAGGTGCGACAGCGGCGCGTCGATCAGGAACACCTGCGGGTCGCGCACGATGGCGGGGCCCATGGCGACGCGCTGGCGCTGGCCGCCGGAGAGTTGCCGCGGGAAACGATCGAGCAGCGCATTGAGGCCGAGAATTTCGGCGGCGCGCTTGACGCGCGTGTCGATCTCTTCCTTCGGAGCGCCGCGCAGCTTCATGGAGAACGCCATGTTGTCGGCGACCGTCATGTGCGGATAGAGCGCGTAGTTCTGGAACACCATCGCGATATCGCGCTCTTTCGGCGGCACGTTGTTCACCACGCGCTCGCCGATGGCGATCTCGCCGCCGGTGATGTTTTCCAGGCCCGCGATCATGCGCAGTAGCGTGGACTTGCCGCAGCCGGAAGGACCGACCAGCACCACGAACTCGCCATCGAGGATCGAAATATCAACGCCGTGAATAACGGCGGTCGTACCGAATGCTTTTCGGACGTCGCGAATGGCGACCGAAGCCATTAGTTTTCCTCCCCATTGGCGCTGTTTCAAGACAAGTTGAAAGCGCCGCCGCACGCGGGATTATTCCCGTCTTTGCGGCTGTCAGTCTGTTCGGCGTTGGCTTCCCGGAAGCCGTAACGGATTCATATTACGACCGAATTCGGCCAGATAACAACATAGGACAACGTCGCGGGCAAGCTCCGATTGGCCCCGCGTTGGTTGTTTTATAGTAGCAGAAGAGACCATTTCCCCTGTTTATTCCGGCGGTCAGGTCGTCATGCCGCCGTCGATCTGCATGGTCTGGCCGGTGTAGTAGCTGGACTCGTCCGAGGCGAGCCACACGGCGCCGGCAGCTATTTCTTCCGGCGTGCCGAGACGGCCGATCGGCTGGCGATCGATGAAATCCTGGCGCACTTCCTTCGTCGACTTGGCGAGCTTCTTGGCATTCGTCGCAATGCGGTCATTGAGCGACGGCGACTGAATGGTGCCGGGGCAGATCGCGTTGACGCGCAAGCCCTGGCGGACGAAATCGGCGGCCATGGCCTTGGTCAGCCCGATCACGGCTGCCTTGGTCGTTCCGTAAACATAGCGATTGGGCAGGCCGCGCAGCGATCCCGCGACCGACGCGACGTTGATCACCGAGCCGCCCCCGTTCTTGAGCATCGCCGGGACGAAGGCGCGCAAGGTGCGGTGCATGGATTTGACGTTGAGGTCGAAGGAAAAATCCCAATCGTCCTCGCTGCAGTCGAGAATGCTGCCCTGGTGAACGTAACCGGCACAGTTGGCGATTATATTCGGTGTACCGAGTTCGTTGATGATTTTGGCGGCCAGCGCGTTCACGGCGTCGGTTGAGCGTACGTCGAGCGAATAGGTCTTGGCCTTCTTCAGGTCTTTCAGCTTGGCGGCGTCGAGATCGGTGGCGATCACCTTGGCCCCTTCATCAACGAAGGCCTGTGCGATCGCGCGTCCGATGCCCTGTCCGGCCGCCGTCACGAACGCGACCTTGCCCTTCAAACGTCCAGCCACGGTGTTTCCCCTTTATGACGCTTGTTATTTGCTCTGAGATTGCGCCGGCTTCGGCGCGCTCCCTCTCCCC
>JAEZEY010000445.1 GCA_023432845.1 Pseudomonadota bacterium | reverse complement strand
GCCTTATGTAGTGGAAGAGAGTTATCCGCTCGGCTGAGCGCGCGCGTTCTTGTCATCGTCCGCGAAGCGGACGATCCAGTACACACGGATAGAACTGCGATTACTGGATCCCCGCTTTCGCGGGCATGACGGCTGAGACTACGCTATTTTAAACAGCCGCAGTTGCGCGTCGAGCATCGAGGTGGCGATGTCGTGGGCGTCTTCGACGGCTTCGAGCGCGAGCGATAGTGGCGTATAGCGCGGCGCCTTCACCTCGCCGACGATGCTGCCGAAATCGAAGGTGAAATCGGCCTCGAACTTGCGGGCGAGATGCTGCATGCGACGGTTGCCGGCAAGGCAATCCATGCGCAGCAACCGAATGCCGCGGTTGCGCGCGGACAGCAGGATGCGCTCAAGCAGCGCGGTGCCGACGCCGTGGCTCTGCCAGTCCTTCTCGATGGAGAAGGCCGCTTCGGCCTCGTGGCTGAACAGCGGACCGACCGGACGCAACTCGCCGGCGCCGCGCAGCACGCCGTCGACGAAGAAGCCGTACACGATGACGCCGATATCGCTGATGCTATGGGCGTGCTTGTCGATAAATTCGTCGGCGACAGCGCCGGAAAAGCGGGTGTTGCGGCTCTCGCGGTCGAGGCGCAGCAGGTGATCCCGGTAAGCGGCGGCCTCGGCCGGCCACAGCTTGCGGACGACGCCATCGTTGGGCAGGGGCTCGCTCATGTCGGTATTCCTCGGGTCAGGTTGTCGGCTTGGCCCCCTGGATCTCCCGACTCACTTTTGTTTTGTGCCTTGTATATGGTGCAATGCAGCAAAAATGCGATCCCTGCTTATGGCTTAGACGGCCTCCGCTGCAAAAAATGCATGACTTACAATGAGTTAATGAAGTATTGAGGTGCGCCGCATGCGGGGTCCGGCGATTTTTGCCGCGGCACTGTTGCGCAGCAAGTCTGCGGTTCACCGCGCGAAAAGGCCGCGTTTGCGAAGCGAGCGATTTACAGGTGCGGCGACAAGCCTTAGCAGTTGCGGTAACGCCCGCCGCCCCCGCGATATTCCACGACATGCCTCAATCCTTTGCCAGCCGCTACGCGGCGCTGGTCGCCTCCGGAAAGATTGAGGCCGATCCGGCGCAGGCCGAGCTCGCCCGGCACTATGTCGCGCTCGATCAGCGGCTGACCGAGCGGCTTCTGGCGCGCAAGTCATCGTCGCTCGGCTGGCTGTTCGCCAAGAAGGCGAAAACGGTGCCGGTGAAGGGGCTTTACGTCCATGGCGAGGTCGGCCGCGGCAAGACCATGCTGATGGACCTGTTCCACGAGTCCACCCCGGTCGAGAAGAAGCGCCGCGCGCATTTTCATGAATTCATGGCCGACGTGCACGAGCGCGTGCATCGCTTCCGCCAGGCCATCAAGGACGGCAAGGTTCCGGATCAGGATCCGATCCTGCATGTTGCTGACGAGATCGCCGACGAAACGCAGCTCATCTGCTTCGACGAATTCCACGTCACCGACATCGCCGACGCCATGATCCTCGGCCGGCTGTTCACGCGGCTGTTCGAGCGCGGCGTGGTGATGGTGGCGACATCGAACCTAGCGCCGCGCGATCTCTACAAGGATGGCCTCAACCGCGCGCTGTTCGTGCCGTTTCTCAAGTTGCTGGAGCAGCAGTGCGAAGTGGTGCGGCTCGACGCCCGCACCGATTTCCGGCTGGAAAAGCTGACCGGCGTCAATGCCTGGTACGTGCCGGCCGACGTCCAGGCCGAGGCCGCGCTGGACAACGCCTGGCGCGATCTGGTCGGCCATGCCGAAGGCGCGGCGCACGAAATGATCGTCAAAGGTCACGTCGTGGAAGTGCCGAAAGCGGCGATGGGTGTCGCGCGCTTCGATTTCGCCGATCTGTGTTCGAAGCCGCTGGCGGCCGCGGATTTCCTCAAGATCGCGCTGGAATTCCACACCCTCATCATCGACCGCATTCCGGTGATGGATCAGTCGCGGCGCAACGAGGCCAAGCGCTTCATCATCCTGGTCGATACCTTATACGACCACGCCGTCAAGCTGCTCGCTTCCGCCGAGGCATCGCCCGAGCAGCTCTACACCGGCACCGACGGCTATGAGGCCAATGAGTTCAAGCGCACCGCCTCGCGACTGTTCGAAATGCGCTCGCAGTCCTACCTCGGCCTGCCGCACGGCCCGCGCACGGCGGAGAATGTCGATCTGGCCAAGATCGTCGATACTTAGTGATCGTCGACACCTGACGACGGCCGGCGGATTGCCGTTGCTAAGGCCAGCGGCCGGCGCGACAAGACTATAGGGCCATCAGCCGAGGACGTGTGTCATGTCCGATCCGACCCAACAGCCCGGTGAGGGTACGCCGCCGCCCGCCGGCGGAGTGTCCAATGACATTGTCGAGACCGGCGCGCCTTCGCACCGGAAACGACCGAAGCCTGCGCGCTTTCGTTGCCTGATTTGCGGCGCCGAAAAGCCGGCGCGCGATATGACGCCGCTCGCTGTGGTGCGGCCCAGCCTGCTCGATCGCATTCATGCCGAGCATCCCGATCTGCCTGCCGAGGGTTATGTTTGTAACGCGGACCTCGACCGCTACCGCTCGCGCTATGTCGCCGAACTTCTTGGCCAGGAGCGCGGCGAACTCACCCGGCTCGAGCAGGAGGTGGTCGAAAGCCTCGCCGCCCATGAAACGTTGGCCGAGAACATCGAGGCCGAATATGCCGAACAGCGCAGCTTCGGCGAGCGTCTTTCCGACCGGCTGGCGGCTTTCGGCGGCAGCTGGACTTTCATCACGATCTTCTTCGTCGTGCTGGTGGCCTGGATGACCTTCAACCTCGTCACGTTGCAGCGCGATGCGTTCGATCCTTATCCGTTCATCCTGCTCAATCTGGTGTTGTCGTGTCTGGCTGCGATCCAGGCGCCGATCATCATGATGAGTCAGAACCGGCAGGAGGCGAAGGATCGGCTGCGTTCGGAGAACGATTATCGCGTCAACCTGAAGGCCGAGCTGGAAATCCGGCACCTGCACGAGAAGATCGACCACATCCTCACGCGCCAGTGGGAGCGTCTGGCCGAGATCCAGCAGATCCAGCTCGAAATCATGCAGGAACAGCTGCCGCGCAAGCGCTGAGCGTCGCGATTGGGCCCGGCCGGCCCTTGCTCCTCCGCTCCATGCCGCACTGCGAGACTACGTTGCGCTGCGCTCGCGTTTTACGGGCGATTGGCTATGGACTTTGGTCGAATGCTCTGCTGGTATAATGTATACACAACAAGAAAACCGGGCGGAAATGTTGCTGCATTACAGCAAAATGGCTAAGCCATCGGCGGCCGCGCTCCGCGGCAGCAAGCAAAGAGTTTCCCATCATGGCGCGTAATAAAATCGCATTGATCGGCGCTGGCCAGATTGGCGGCACGCTGGCCCATCTGGTCGGCCTGAAGCAGTTGGGCGACGTCGTTATGTTCGACGTCATGGAAGGCATCCCGCAGGGCAAGGCCCTGGACATTGCCCAGTCGTCCCCGGTCAACAAATTCGACGCCAAATTCACCGGCGCCAACTCCTATGAGGCGATCGAAGGCGCCGACGTCTGCATCGTCACCGCCGGCGTGCCGCGCAAGCCGGGAATGAGCCGTGACGACCTGCTCGACATCAATCTCAAGGTCATGAGCCAGGTCGGCGCCGGCATCGCCAAATACGCGCCGAACGCCTTCGTCATCTGCATCACCAACCCGCTCGATGCGATGGTGTGGGCGCTGCAGAAGTCCTGCGGCCTGCCGCAGCAGAAGGTCGTCGGCATGGCCGGAGTGCTCGACTCGGCCCGCTTCCGCTACTTCCTGGCCGACGAATTCAACGTTTCGGTCGAAGACGTCACCGCCTTCGTGCTCGGCGGCCACGGCGACACCATGGTGCCGCTCACCCGCTATTCGACGGTTGCCGGCATTCCGGTGCCGGATCTCGTGAAGATGGGCTGGACGACGCAGGCGCGCGTCGACGAGATCGTCAAGCGCACCGCCAATGGCGGCGCTGAAATCGTCAACCTGCTCAAGACCGGCTCGGCCTTCTATGCCCCGGCGGCCTCGGCCATCGCGATGGCGGAGAGCTACCTGCTCGACAAGAAGCGCGTTCTGCCTTGCGCCGCCTATCTCAATGGCGAGTACGGCATGAAGGACATCTATGTCGGCGTGCCGGTGGTGATCGGCGCCAAGGGTGTCGAGCGCATCGTCGAGGTCGATCTCAATGGCGGCGAGAAGACCGCTTTCGAGAAGTCCGCGGCCTCCGTGCAGGGTCTCATCGAGGCCTGCAAGAAGATCGCGCCGACGCTGGCGTAATCCGTTGC
>JAEZEY010000299.1 GCA_023432845.1 Pseudomonadota bacterium | reverse complement strand
GACGTAATGTAGTCGAGAATCGCCTGGCCGTCATTCCGGGCGGCCGCAGGGCCGGGCCCGAATGACAGCCACTACCCCCCCGTCATCGGCGGGAAGAAGGCGATCTCCCGGGCGCCGGCGATCTCGGCCTGCGGCTTCACGTGGCTGCGGTCGATGGCGGCGCGGATCACCTTGGGATTGTCGAAGGCGTAGGCGTATTCCTCGCCGCGCCCGGCCAGCCAGGTCATCAGCTCGGCGACGGTGGCAACGCTCGCGGGAAGCTCGACGTCTTCCTCGGGCTTGCCGATACGCTCGCGCACCCAGGCGAAGTAGCGAAGTTTGATCGACTTGCTCATTTTTGCCTTCGCATCATCTTGTCCGAAAACCGGCGTCCACTTTTGCGGATGATGCTATTCTTCAATCATATGGCGCAGGCCGGCGCGCAGATAGTCCCACCCCGTATACAACGTCAGCAGCGCAGAGAGCCACAATAGCGTGATGCCGATCTCGATGGTATATGGCAGCACCTTCTCGCCCGCTTCGCCCGCTATCAGGAAGCCGATCGCGACGAGCTGGCCGAGGGTTTTCCACTTCGCCAGCGTCGTCACCGGCACGCCGACGCGAAGTTCCGCAAGATACTCGCGCAGACCCGACACCAGCACTTCACGGCACAATATAATAATGGCGGCGAGCAGCGCCCAGCCGCGGATCGCGGTTCCCGCCGCCAGCATCAGCAGGCACGCCGCCACCAGAAGCTTGTCGGCGATCGGATCGAGCATGCGGCCGAGCGAGGATTGCTGACCCCAGGCGCGCGCGAGATAGCCATCGAAGAAGTCGGTCACCGCCGCCGCAATGAACACGGCGAGCGCCACCCAGCGCAGCCACAGTTCCCCGGCAAAGATGCTCTGCCAGAACAGCAGGCCCACCACGACCGGCACCGCGGCGATGCGGGCATAGGTCAGGATGTTCGGCAGCGCCAGCGGATGCGCGGGCAGACGGGGGATGCGACCGGGATTCATGCGGGCACAAGGAACACGGCGCTCGGCTGCAGGTCAACCGCCTGCGCGCCGCCGATCGATAGGGATACCGGATTGACGGCCGTTATCCGATCGGGGCCTTATTCTATCGGCGCTTTGGGCAGTTTGGCGATTCCCGGCTCGACGACGAAAGTCTGATCGAGCGAGAACCATTCGCCGGTCACGTCGGCAGCCGGCGCCGGGCCGGTATGCGGCACGAAGTTGCCGATCAGCGCCCGGGTGACGCCGAACTGCACGTCGGTTTCGAGCTTGTCGTCGTCCTGGACGTAGATCTGCGAGATGTGGGTCTTGAAGGCTTCCTTGTAGATCAGGAAGTGCAGATGGGCCGGCCGGTAATTGTGGCGGCTGGCATGGCGTAACAGGTCGCCGACCGGGCCGCTGATCGGGATCGGATAGCCGGCCGGCTTGACGCTGCGGAACGAGAAACGGCCCTCCGCATCGGTCGTGAACTTGCCGCGCAGGTTCATGTCGGCCTGGTTCTCGTCCTGCTGCTCGTAAAAGCCTTCCGGCGAGGAATGCCAGACATCGACCTCCGCGCCGGCGACCGGGTTGCCTTGCGTGTCCTTGACCGTGCAGTTGACGAAGAGCGCCGGCCCTGGCGTCGGCGAGCGCACGATCGAGCCGCCGTTCTCGGTGCGCGGTGAGTTCAGCCGCCAGAACGGGCCGAGCAGATTGGCGGTGGTTTCGGTTTGGCCGTTATTGCCGTTGTTGAGGAGGCACACCAGCGCCGAGAAGCCGAGCGAGCCGCACATCAGTACAACTTCATTGTGCGAAGCGTTGGTCAGTTGGCCGAGTTTGGCGACGATCGCCGCGCCCTTGTGGAACTCTTCTTCGGTCAGATGCACCTCGCGCGCGAAGGCGTGTAGATGCTTGACCAGCGCGGCGACGATCTCGCGCAGCCGCGGATCGTCGATCTTGCTGTAGGCCTCGAGAACGGCGGGCGTGACGTCGGCCTGTGACTTGATGATCATCGTGGTTCGCTTCCTGCCCGCGTTGTTTCGTCAGGCGCTATTGCGACGGCGCCTTGTCGTGGAAGAACTCATATATCTTTCGCGCCATCTCCGCATTGATTCCGGGCACATGCTGGAGATCGGCGATGCTGGCGCGCTCGATGGCCTTCAGGGTACCGAAATGACGCAGCAGCGCGCTCTTGCGGGTCGGCCCGATACCCTCAATTTCCTGCAATCCGGCTTCGCGGATATCCTTCTTGCGCCGCGTGCGATGCGAGCCGATGGCGAAGCGATGGGCCTCGTCGCGCAGCCGCTCGACGAAATACAAGACCGGGTCGCGCGGCGGCAGCTTGAACGGCGTCTTGCCGGGCATGAAGAAGGTCTCGCGTCCAGCCTCGCGGTCGCGGCCCTTGGCGATCGACACCAGCGGCACGTCGGTGACGCCCATCTCGGCCAAAGTCTCCTGCGCCGCGCTTAACTGCCCCTGCCCGCCGTCGATCAGCAAAAGGTCGGGCCAGGGTGAATCGGCGGGTTCGCCACTGACGACAGAAGCGCGCGGCGCTTCCTCCAGCAGCCGCTTGAAGCGCCGCTGCAAGACTTCGCGCATCATGCCGAAGTCGTCGCCGGGTGTGATGTCGGTCGAGCGGATGTTGAACTTGCGATACTGGTTCTTGCGGAAGCCCTCCGGCCCCGCGACAATCATGCCGCCGACGGCATTGGTGCCGGCGATGTGGCTGTTATCGTAGACCTCGATGCGCCGCGGCGGCTTCGGCAGACCGAAGGCTTCGGCCAGCGCATGCATGACCAACTCCTTGCGCTCGCCGCGCTGCGGCACCGCGACCTCGACCTTACGCTCGCTCCTGGCCGACAGGGCCTCCGCGAGCAGCGCGCGCTCCTCGAAATCGTCGGAGGCGATGACGAGGCGCGGCGGCGGCTTGTCGTCATAGAATTGCGCGAGGAAAGCGCCGAGCACCTCGCCCGGCCCCAGCGCCCGATCGGCCTTGGGGAAGTAGGCGCGGTTGCCCCAGTTCTGTCCGGTGCGGAAAAAGAACACCTCGACGCAGGTATAGCCGCCTTCCTGGTGCACGGCGAAGACGTCGGCTTCCTCGATGGTGCGGGGATTGATGCCCTGCGTCGTCGTGATCGCCGACAAGGCGGCGAGACGATCGCGGTAGATCGCGGCGCGCTCGAAATCGAGCGCCTGCGAGGCCTGATCCATTTCGGCCGCAAGCTGCTTCTGCACATTGCGGCTCTTGCCGTCGAGAAACGCATTGGCCTCGCGTACCAGCTCCTGATAGCCCGCGAAGTCGATCTCCTGCGTGCACGGGCCGGAGCAGCGCTTGATCTGATACAGCAGGCACGGCCGCGACCGCGACTCAAAGAAAGAGTCCGAGCAGTTGCGCAGAAGGAAGGCGCGCTGCAGCGCGTTGATGGTGCGATTGACGGCGCCGGCATTGGCGAACGGCCCGTAATAGCGGCCCGGCCGCGTGCGCGCGCCGCGATGCTTCAAAATCTGCGGCGCCCAATGATCCGAGGTGATCAGAATATATGGAAACGACTTGTCGTCGCGCAGCAGCACGTTGAAACGCGGCCGCAGGCGCTTGATCAGGTTGGCCTCGAGCAGCAGCGCCTCGGTCTCGGTCGAAGTCGAGACGAACTCCATCGACACCGTCGCCGAAATCATCCGCGCGATGCGCGCGTCGTAGGCGACCGGGCGCGTATAACTGGCGACGCGCTTCCTGATGCTCTTGGCCTTGCCGACATAGAGCACGTCGCCCTTGGCGTCGATCATGCGATAGACACCTGGGCCGGCCGGCGCATGCTTGACGGCGCGCGCGATTGCGGCACGCCCGTGGGCGAGCGTGCCGGCCTCCGCTTCGGGTTCTGAGAGGTCGAGTTCGGGCAGCGTCGGCGCGTCGTCGTCTTCGCGCAACTCGCTGTCCGGATCGATGTCCTTTCTGGCGCCGTTCATGGAGCAAATATAAGCGCGCGGCCGGGCTTGGCTACTCGGGCAAGAATCCTACTCAACAATGTCCGTATCCGGCGTCCGCCACGACAGATGCTGGCCGCCGTCCACCGCAATCGTCATCCCGGTAACGCTCTGCGCACCGGCGAGGTAGGCAACCGCGGCGGCGATATCCTCCGGCGACGGCCCCTTCCCCAGCGGCACCAGAGCCGCCTGCTCCGCAAACTGCTCGCCGTTCTGCCGCGGACTCGGCAGCGTCGGCCCAGGCGCTACGGCATTGACGCGCAGCGGCGCAAAGGCTTGCGCCAGCGTCGTCGTCGCCGCGTGGAGCGAGGCCTTGCTCAGCGCGTAGGAAAAGAACTTCGGCGTCGGTCGCAGCACGCGCTGATCGACGATATTGACGATTGAGGACGCTGCATTGCGCGGGGCCTGCGCGGCGAAGGCCTGCGCCAGAAACAACGGCGCGGTGAGATTGACGGCCATGGTGCGCTCGAAGCCGTCGCGCGTCATCGTGGCCACGTCGTCCTCGTCGAACAGGCTGGCGTTGTTCACGAGCAAGGTGAGCGGCGAACGCGCAGCTGCCGCCGGCACAATACCGAGCAGCGCATCGACATCGGCGAGGTCGCCGATCACCACGGCGGCCCGCCCGCCATCGCGCTCGATCTCACGCGCGAGCGCTTCCGCGTCGGCGCGCGAATGATTGGCGTGCAGCACGACGCTGTAGCCCGCGCGCGACAAGGCCCGGGCAATGGCGGCGCCGATGCGCCGCGCCGCGCCGGTGATCAAGGCCGCAGGTGGTTGCTCTGTCTTTGAATCCATCGCCGCTCAACAAAACTCGATTTCAGGCGATCCGCAAGCGACATGGTAAACGCCGCGGAAAGCATATTGCGCAACCGTTCTTTAGGGATAACGGGGTGTCAGGGTTAGCGGGTAATAACCGCTTAACCGCCAAAGCGCGATAACTCGTCCACGAAATATTGTCCACGTTTGGCAACCCAACGCCAACGACAGTGAAGCTTTTCCGCGAATTGCGGAGTGCGTGAGTAGGTGGAGAGTAAAATGAAAAAGCAAATTCTGGCGATGACCGTGCTGGCGGCCGCGACCGCGGCGACTGCCGCTTCCGCCGCCGATCTGCCGCGCAACAACTACTATTCGCAGCCCGCGGCGGGCACTTACTACAACTGGGCGGGTTGGTATGCCGGCGGCATCATCGGCTACCAGTGGGGCAGCGTGCCAGGCACCAGCACCAAACCGAGCGGTGTTCTCGGCGGCCTGACCGGCGGCTACAACTGGCAATCCGGCCAGTTCGTGTTCGGCGGCGAAACCGACATGCAGATCTCGGGCGCCGACGACACCTTCGCGCCGTACAAGTTCTCGAACCCGTGGTTCGGCACCCTGCGCGGCCGCGTCGGCATGGCTTGGAACAACATCCTCGTCTACGTCACCGGCGGTCTCGCCTACGGCGGTCTCAAGGGCGAAAGCGGCGCCCTGTCGGAAACCAAGACGCATGCCGGCTGGACTTTGGGCACCGGCGTCGAATTCGGCCTCGCCCAGCAGTGGTCGGCCAAGATCGAATATCTCTATGCCGATTTGAGCAATCGGACCTACTCGATCACCGGCGTCGGTAACGGCCTGGAGACCAGCTTTATCCGCGTCGGCGTGAATTATCGCTTCTAGCCTGCGCCCCGCGGTCCCGTTTCGCCGGACCGCCAGAGTCAAAGCCCCGGACCGCCATGGTCCGGGGCTTTTTTATTGTCCTCTATGTATCCATGGAGTACATCAGCGTAAAAAATGTATTAATACTTCATTATTAAGTATTCGTTCACGCAAAAGGTGGCGCGGGGTCGTTAAGATTGCGGCAAAATAGCGTCATTTCATTGTTCTGGCGATGTCATAGGTTCCACGACAACTTCCTGACCGGTGTTGCTTATTTGCACTAGACGCTTTTTTGAAAACGAATACTGTCCCGCTAGATTTTGGGGCTACATGACGGAGAGTTAGAGATGAAGCGTTTCGTACTTGCTGCTGCTGCTGTCGCGCTGTCGATCGGCGCAGCCAATGCCGCCGACATGCGCGGTCCGGCGATGCCGGCCAAGGCGCCGGCCTATGTCGCCCCGATCTATAACTGGACGGGCTTCTATGCCGGTCTCAACGGCGGCGGCGGCTGGGGCCACGCCTCGGTGTCGGGTCCGCTGTCGACCGGCGGTGACTTCAACACCTCGGGCGGCCTGATCGGCGGCACCCTCGGCTACAACTATCAGGTCGGCCAGGCCGTGTTCGGTCTGGAAGGCGACATCGACTGGGCCAACATCAAGGGTTCCGCCACCTGCGCCGCCGGCGTGACCTGCGAAGCCAAGAACACCTGGCTCGGCACCGCGCGCGGCCGCATCGGCTATGCCTTCGACCGGTTCATGCCTTACGTGACCGGCGGTCTGGCTGTCGGCGACGTGAAGACCGAGGCGACTGGCCTGGGTTCGGCATCGACCACCAAGGCGGGCTGGACGCTCGGCGGCGGTGTCGAAGCGGCGATCGCCGGCCCGTGGACGGTCAAGGCCGAATATCTCTATGTCGATCTGAAGAACGCCAGCGCGCCGGCCGGTTCCTCGACCGACTTCCGCACCAACGTGGTGCGCGGCGGCATCAACTACCGCTTCTAAGCGCGTCAAACTCAAGAAACGTCGAAGAACCCCGGACCTCGGTCCGGGGTTTTTTGTTGCCCCGTTGCAACAGCCGGCCTGGTTCCGCCTGGCAAATTCAATTCTCATCACGGATCGAGGAACGCATCACTGCTGAGGGCGTTTCTGATTGCATCGGGGGACGGCGCGCTCGCGTCCGTCCGAATGAGTTCCATTCGAAGCGCGATGAGGTGCGTCATGAAAAAGATTCTTCTCGCCACCGCGGGTGTGCTGGCGCTCGGCGCCTTTGCGGCGCAGGCCGCTGATATTCCGCAGCGCATGCCGGCGAAGGCGCCGGCCTATGTTGCGCCGGCTCTGTACAACTGGACCGGCCCTTACGTCGGCCTCAGCGGCGGCGGGTCGTTCGGCTCGGGCTCTGATGCCGGCATCGTCGGTGGCACGCTTGGCTACAACATGCAGACCGGCCCCTGGGTGTTCGGTCTCGAAGGCGACATGAACTGGCTGAGCCATACCAACGCCGCCGTCCGCAACAACTGGCTCGCCACCGTGCGCGGCCGCGTCGGCTACGCCATGGGTGCGACCGGAAGCTGGATGCCTTACGTCACGGGCGGCGTGGCGTTCGGCGATATCAGCAACGCAGTCGCCGGTGTCGGCATGGTCAGCGACAGCAAGGCGGGATGGACGCTGGGCGGCGGTATCGAAGCCGCGATCTCGGGACCGCTCACCGCCAAGCTCGAATATCTCTATGTCGATCTCGGCGATGGACCGACGCTGGCTGGTGTCGGATCGAACTATCACACCAACATCGTTCGCGCCGGTCTGAACTATCGCTTCTGAGACAACAAATTCTGCAAGAGAAGGCTGACTGAGCACAACTGAGAAGCCCCGGCGTTCATCGCCGGGGCTTTTTTGCAAGACGGATCAGGCCGGCTTGGTCCGGGCGAAAGCCGGAACGCGCGCGGCGAATTGATCGAGCCAGGCCACCAGCTTCGGGTGATCCTTGCGCCAGGCGCTGGCGAGACGCAGGTCGAGGTAGCCGAGCGCGCAGGCGAGCGTGATCTGCCCGACGTCGGGAACATCGCTGAGTGCGGGTGGCGCGGCTTCGAGCACGGCCAGCGCCCGATCGATCTTGTCCTGTTGGCGATCGAGCCAGGTCTGCAGGCGCATTTCCGGCTGGCGGAAACGGCCTTCGTAAACGATGAGCAGCGCGGCATCGAGAATGCCATCGCACAATGCCTGCAGGCGCAGCGCGGCAAAGCGCGCCTTCGGCTCCTTGGGCAGGACGCGGCCGCCGCCGGCGAGGTGATCGAGATATTCGACGATCACCCGCGAGTCGAACAAGGTCGAGCCGTCGTCGAGTACCAAAGTCGGGATCTTGCCTAGCGCGTTCTGCGCGAGGAAGGCGGCTTCGGGGACGACCGTGTCGGCATCCTGCATCTCGATGCGGTCGGCGAGCCCGAGCATCTCGGCAACGATCTTCACCTTGCGGACGAAAGGCGACGCAGGACTATGGCGTAATTTCATCATGGACGATTTCCAGTGCTCGCGCGGGTGCGGTCGAGACACCCGTG
>JAEZEY010000280.1 GCA_023432845.1 Pseudomonadota bacterium | reverse complement strand
CCCTTCACCAGCACGGCCGTTGCCGACGCATCGGCACGCGCATTCGAAACCATGCCGCCGGCGAGTTCCTCGTTGTTGCCCGTGATCGTGGTCAGCGGCACCACCGGACCCGCCAGCGGGCGCGCCGCCGGCTTGCCGTCGCTCAGGACCGGCGCAACCGGCCCCATCGGCAGCGCGATCGGCCCGCGGTTCGCCATATAGCGGCGAATCTCGCGCTCGACATAGTGCGCGAGCTTGCGCGCGCCATACTTCGTGAAATAGACGCCGTCGCCCGTACGCAGGCGGCGTACCTGGCCTTCATAGTCCGGGCCGGAGGTCGTGTACTTGCCGTCTTCGTCAACAAAGCCGTCCCAGACATCGACGTAAACAGCGCCGGCCTTTTCGGCACGAGCACGATAGAGGTCGTTGAGATAGCCGGTGTCGGCAGTCGACTTGGTACCGCGGATCGGCGGCAGCCCAACCCAGAACACCGGCACGCCCTTCGATCTGAGTGCGGCGATGGTGTCGTCGATGCGCCGCGTATAGACCTTTTCCCACGGCTCGGAGCGGAACTCGATCACGCCGCTCGCACTCCGGCGCGACGGCGGCGTTTTCGGCTCGGGCGCAACAATGCCGCCCTCGTCGTCGGTTTCCTTCTTCGGCTCATCGGCGGTGTTGCCGGCCTGGTCCTTGCTGGCCTCTTCTTTCGCCTTCTGCTCGGCCTCCTTGGCGACATCGCGCTCGCGCAAATTCTGACGATCGCCGACGCCGAGCATCATGATGACGTAATTCGCGTTCTCGTTGACGAGCGTTTCACGGGCGACGTGCCACCAATCCTGATCGTTCTTGGCGTCGTAGCGCAGCAGGCCGGAATACGGCTTGGCCTTTCGCACGATGGCAACCTCCGGCGCGTCGGCGAACGCGTCCTCGAGTCCATAGGCCAGCCAGTCGGCCATGCTGTCGCCGAACACAACTACCGAGGTGGTCGGCTCAACGTGGTCGGCCTTGGCTTCCTTGCGCGGCGGCGGCGCGCGCGAGTTGTCCACCGGCGCGGGCGCCTCACGATAAATCGGGCGGTCGTCATACCGCGGGCGACCGCCGCCACCGAACAGGCTGTCGAAAAAGCCGCCGCCCCGCGGGCGCTGATAGCGCGGTTCGTAGAACTGGGCCTCGGCCGGCTGCGCCGTGATCAGCGCGATTCCGCCCAATGCAGCAACCTCGGCCAGGCCCAACAGAGCCAGACCGCCAAGTAGCCGCAGGGCTTTCAATTTGCGCATCATGGGAACGTCCAGCGAGCGATCCGGCTCGATTCCGGGACGGATCGAAGCGTCCCAAGCCATGGACCAATAGCCCGGAAAAAATGTCAACTCGAAGGTCGGCAAAGCCGCTTTCGAGCGAAATGGTACCCGGTTGGCGTGAAGAAAGCCCGTTTAACCAAAGGTTTGGTTAGCGGCCGGACCGCAGGCGCTCGAGGAGCCCGGCCGAGGCAAATCCATCCGGAACCCGGCCGATCCTGGCCTGAAAATCGCGCAGCGCCTCACGGGTCTTGGCGCCGAGCCGCCCGTCCGGCTCGCCGACGTCGTGGCCGTGGCGTTCGAGGAGTTGCTGGAGCTCAAGACGCTCGGCGCGCGTCAGGACGCGCTCGTAGCGCGGCCAGTCCTGGACAAATGTCCCGCCGCCCCGCAGCCGGTCGGCCAGATGGCCAATCGCCAGCGCATAGGACTCCGAAGGGTTGTAGCGCATGATGACCCTGAAGTTCGGCAGCATCAGGAAACCAGGTCCCTGCACCCCCGCCGGCACCAGTAGAAAAGCCCGATCACCGGGGCGCGGAAATGGTTGGCCGCCGGCGCGGACGATGCCGTGGCGTTCCCATTCGCGGATCGTCATGACCTGACTACGATCGGCCAGCATGAAATCGAGATTGGCCGGGACCACGACTTCGTAGCCCCAGGTCTCAGCATCCTGCCATCCGGTCTTCTTGAGCTTGTTGGCAGTCGAAGCGATTAGGTCGGGCATCGAATCGATGACGTCGCGCCGTCCATCCTGGTCGCCGTCAGCGGCGTAACGCTTGAACGCGGTGGGCATGAACTGCGTCGGACCGAAGGCGCCGGCCCAGGAGCCGACGAGACGGTCCGGTCGCACGTCGCCACGATTGAGAATGTCGAGCGCCGCGACGAACTCATCGCGGAAATAACGCTGGCGCCGGCCGACGCAGGCGAGCGTCGCGGTCGAGCGCAGCACGGAGCGGTCGCCGCGAATTGCGCCGTAGTCGGTCTCGACGCCCCAGATCGCCGCGATGATGTGGCGATCGACGCCATAAGCGCGTTCAGCGGCGCCGAACTGGGCGCTGTATTTAGCCAGCATCTCGCGGCCGCGCTCGACACGCCGCTCATTCACCAGGATGTCGAGATAGTCCCATATCGCCTTGGTGAATTCGGGCTGGCTGTCGAGCAAATCCATGATCCGCAAGTCGGGCGCCAGCCCCGCGGTCAGACGGTCGAAGGTCGCGCGCGAAATGCGCTGACGGGCCGCCTGCGGCCACATACGCTCGATGCAGTTCGGAAAATTGGCGGCGGCGGCGCGAATCGCCGCGGCGGTCATCAACGGATGCCCCGAGCCGCCGTCCTCGCCGCTCCAGTCCGGACCCGCGGAGCGTTCGACGCCGGGGCGGGAGGGAATGGTGCCCGTACGCTCGACATCGCCGGCGGCCGACGCCGGGCCCTCGCCGGCGGCGAAGGCCACGAGACCGGCCATGAACAATTTCCGGGTGTTTTGCATTAACTTGCCGCGCGTTCGCCATTCCTGCTGTGTCCGGTGGTCTATCCGAACGGGATATCGTTGCGAGAAAGTTAACAGCCTACCTTTTTGTCCCAATCCGGGCCAGAATTCATCGTCAACTGGACCTTCACGGACGAGCGTGCTTTTTGACCGCACGTTTGCCGCCCACCCAGCGAGACCCAGTCCTCATGAAGCCTGTTCGCAAAGCGATCTTCCCCGTCGCCGGTCTTGGAACCCGGTTCCTGCCCGCCACCAAGGCGATGCCGAAGGAAATGTTGCCGGTGGTCGACCGCCCGCTGATCCAGCACGTGGTGGACGAGGCCCACGAGGCCGGCATCGAGCACTGCATTTTCGTGACCGGTCGTAACAAGAACATCATCGAGGACCACTTCGACCGCCAGTTCGAACTCGAAGTGACCCTGATCGATCGCGGCAAGAAGGCCGATCTCGAACTGCTGAAGGACGATCTGCCGGAAGCCGGCGGCACCAGCTTCACGCGTCAGCAATCGCCGCTCGGTCTCGGCCATGCGGTGTGGTGCGCGCGCGATCTGGTCGGCGATGAGCCGTTCGCGGTCGTGCTGCCGGATGTTCTGGTGAAGAACCCGAAGGGTTGCCTGGCGCAGATGATGGAAGCTGCCAAGGACCTCGACGACAAGGCCAACATCATCGCCGTCGAGGAAGTGCCGATGGATCGCATCCACATGTACGGCGTGGTCGGCGTCGGCAAGACCAAGGGCAAGGCCTTCGAGGTCACGCAGATGGTCGAGAAGCCGAAAGCCAAGGAAGCGCCGTCCAATCTGTCGATCACCGGACGCTACATCCTGCAGCCTGAATTATTCGACGTGTTGAGCAAGCAGGCCGCCGGCGCCGGCGGTGAAATCCAGCTGACCGATGCCATGCTGACGCTGGCGAAATCGCAGCCGTTCTACGGCTTCAAGTTCGACGGCAGGAGCTACGACTGCGGCTCGAAGATCGGCTTTCTCACCGCTAATGTGGCCTACGGGCTCGACCGAGAAGATCTTGCGGAGGAATTCCGCGCGGAGATCGAACGCATTTTGGCCGGCAAGTAAAACGCGCTGCGCGCAATCATCGCTGCAGGCGAACGCCGAGCAGGAATGTGCTGACGCTGTAATCGTTGCCGCTGAGGTTCGAGCGCAGCCAGTCCTGACGGAATTCACCCTTGACCTGGGCCCAGCGCGACAATTTGTAAGTGAGACCGAGCGCGACCATGTAGCGGTTGTCGTCGCGGTCCGAGCCCTTGTAGTCGTCGTTGCCGTAACCGGCCTTGACGCTGCCGATCAGGTAGCGGCGGAAGGCATGATCGACCTGCAGGCCGAAGTCGCGTGACAGCACGCCGGAGACGCCAGCCACCGCCGACTCCTGAACTGCCGATTTAGCGTTGAACTGCACCGTGGTGAGCGAACTCGCCGTCCATATCAGCGAGGCATTGCCGACAACACCGCTCAACTTCTCTAGGCGCGTATCGTCGTATTTGCGCTCCGTGTAGCCGATGCCGGTTTCGCCGGTCAGCAACCGCGACAATTCGAAGGTGGAGCCGACCAGCGCAGTCCAGCCCTTGGAATTGCGCTGATAGCCCGAGAAATCGGTGGCCAAGTCGTGGCGGCGGGTATCGACGGAGCCTTCGATATAGGGCGTGACGCCCGGCGTCAGTTCGTAACCACCGCGCAGCGTCACGCCGTACTGATCGTAGTTGCGGTCCTCGTTCGAAGCCGTCGTGCCGTCGGTCAGTTTGGAGTCCTGATAGACGGTGCGTTCGGCGTCACCCTTGATCGACACGTCGAGGCGATTGAACTTCTGCCCAAGGCCGACCGAACCTCCATAGGTCGTGAATATCGGCAGCTTCGATAGACCTGCCTGCAGGTTCGGGCTGCCCGGATTGTCGGTTGACACCAGGACGCGGCCGCCGAGATCGAGACGCGTCGTCCTGGTGACGTCGACGCGGCCGTCGATCTTGCCGTTGGCGTAGGGACGGCTGAGCGTCGGTGTCGTGTCCGGCGTGTAGCCGGTGTAGCTGCCGCGCAGATCGGCCTTGAGTTCGTGGCGCGACCAGTTCGACTGCGCGCGCAGCTCCGGCGCGGCGCTGTAAAGCGAGGCGTCTTCGGCATTCGATGACTGGCCGGGATTGGTGCTGTAGCCGCCCGATAGTTCGATCGCCGGATAGAGCAGAAAACCGCCGGCATGAACGCCGACCGGCGCGTAAGGGTCGTCGGCATCCTCGCTGCGGCGCTTCTTGATCGGCTTGCGGATCGGGCCGAACTCGACCGGCGGCTGGCCGGTGGCCTGGGCCATTGCGTTCTTTACTTCGGCCGGGAAAGGCCTCTGGTAGGGCGACAAAGTCAGCGGCGGCGCCTCACCGGTGGCCGAAGCCTGCGCACGGGCCGCGCTGCCCGGCCTTTGCATCGCCGCTTGGCGTTTAGCGCGGGCACGGCGGCTGTTGGTCGAGTCATAGCCGGTGTTGCCGGCACCGGACGCCGGCGGCGTGAAGGTTGGCGTCTGCGCCAACTGCTGTTGCTGCTGCGGGCCGAATTTCTGGAAGGTCTGCGGCTTGCTGGCCTGCTTCGGCGCCAGCGGATCGGCATCCGGCGTGACGATCTGGGCAAAGGCCGCGCCGCTCGAGAGCGCCAGCACGCAGGCGAGCGCCATCGTCCCGAAGATCGGGCGCGAGCCGGCAATGTCGGCGCGGCGCTTCACGTCGTAACTCGAAGCCTCTCTGGGCCGGCCGCAAGGCGCGCGCAGGCGCACCCGCCCGCGGATGGCGGGAAGTGGTTAACGGACGTTAAAGCGCTATGGTTAACGAGGTGTTGAGACGGCTGGGCGCGTTAGACCCAGCCCTGCAGCTCGCGGGCGACGACGTCGCCGATCACCGCCATGCCCTCGGCGGAATCGTTGAGGCAGGGAATCGCCGCGAAGTTCTCGCCGCCGTGCTCCTTGAAGATGCCGGCATTCTCCATGGCGATCTCTTCCAGCGTCTCGAGGCAGTCCGACGAGAAGCCCGGCGTGATGATGGCGAGATTCTTGACGCCGCGCTGTGCCAAAGCCTCCACCGTCTTGTCGGTGTAGGGCTTGAGCCATTCCGCCGGGCCGAAGCGGGACTGGAACGTCATCATCAGTTGCGTGTCGTCGAGTTTGAGGCGCTCGCGCAGCAGGCGCGTGGTTGCCGCGCACTGGCAGTAATAGGGATCGCCCTTGGCGAGGTACTCCTCCGGCATGCCGTGGAACGAGGCGAGGATGACGTCGGGCTTGAAATTCAGACCCGCGAGCGACGCCTGCAGCGAATTGGCCAGCGCCTCGATATAGACCGGGCTGTTGAAATAGGCCGGCGCGATGCGCACCGCCGGCTGCCAGCGCATCTGCGCCAGCGCCTCAAACGCCTTGTCGGCGACGGTCGCCGTGGTCGCGGCGGCATATTGCGGATACAGCGGCACGATCAAAATGCGGTCGCACCCTTGCGCCTGCAGCGCGTCGAGCCGCGACTTGATCGACGGATTGCCGTAGCGCATCGCCCAGTCGACGACGATGCGAGCGTCGCCGCTCATGGTGGCGGCCAGCTTCTCGGCCTGCGAGCGCGTGATGGTCTTGAGGAAGGACTCGTTGCGATCCTTGTTCCAGATCTTGTCGTAATCGCGGCCCTTTCGCGACGGCCGGAAGGTCAACACGATCAGGTTGAGGATAAGCCACCACTTGACCGGGTTTTCCTCGATGACGCGGCGGTCGGACAGGAACTCCTTGAGATAACGGCGCATCGACCAGTAGTCGGTGGCGTCGGGCGTGCCGAGATTGACCAGCAGCACGCCGATGCGGCGCGGTGGTATCTTGGGATGATCGGGCGGGAGATGAGGATTCTGGGCGTCGGTCATGCCCCGCTAATCAGCGGGAAATGCGCGGGGGCGTCAAGTCACGACTGCCCTACCCGACCGGCCGCTCGTCCGCGATCACCTTGCCGTCATTCGGCAGCGATCCGGGCGAAACCAGTTTGACCACGCCCTTCAGCTTGGTCACCGATTGCAGGGTTGCCGCGACGGCCTCTGCGAGTGTGGCGTCCGTGCCAGCCGCTTCGGCCATCAGCGTCATGGTGTCCTGCTCGGCCTCCCGGCCGACCACCAAGCGCAGCCGCTTCAACTCCGAATGCCGCGCGCCGACCTCGGCGACCTGCTTGGGATGCACGAACATGCCTTTGACCTTTGCGGTCTGGTCGGCGCGACCCATCCAGCCCTTGATACGATGATTGGTGCGCCCGCAACCTGACCTTCCGTCATGAATCGCCGACAGGTCGCCCGTGGCCAGGCGGATCATCGGGTAATCCGGGTTGAACGAGGTGACGACCACCTCCCCCACCTCGCCATCGGGCACCGGATCGCCGGTTCCGGGGCGAACGATCTCCAGCATAACGTGCTCGTTGACGACCATGCCGTCCATCGCTTCGGTCTCATAGGCGATGACGCCGAGTTCCGCGGTAGCATAGCACTGGAGAACCTGAACGCCGCGCGAGCGCAATTCCTCGCGCAGCGAACCGGGCAGCGCCGCCCCGGACACCAGGCCACGCTTGATCGAGGAAGCATCCTTGCCGCTCTTCGCCGCCGCATCGAGCAGAATTTTGAGGAAATCCGGCGTGCCGATATAGGCCGACGGCTTGTAATGCGCGATGGCATCGAGTTGCTGTTCGGTATTGCCGACGCCGCCGGGAATGACGGCGCAGCCGAGCTTGTGCGCGCCGGATTCGAGAATGAAACCACCGGGCGTCAGATGATAGGCGAACGAGTTATGGACGATGTCGCTCTCACGCATGCCAGCGGCGAAACAGGCGCGTGCCGCGCCCCACCAGTCATCGCCATGACATTCCGGCTCGAATATCGGACCCGGCGACATCAACAGGCGCTTGGCCCTGCCCGGCGACGTGACGTTGAGGCCGCCGAACGGCGGATGTTCCTTCTGCAGCGCGGCGATGTCGGATTTGCGCATGACCGGCAACTTGGCCAAAGCCTCGCGCGACGTGACATGCCGGACATCGATGCCGGCCAGATGCTTTGCCCAGCCCGGCGCCTTCATCGCGTTGGCGATGATGCCGTGCAGGACCGCCAATTGCTCGCTGTCGCGCAGCGCGGCGCCGCGGGTTTCGAGATGATCGTAGTGGTCGGGCATTTTCGCTCCGCGATGAATGTTCACGCCAGCCACCGCTTGCGCCGGCGGTAGTGCTTGCCCTCGCGGAACGATTTGCGGCGGCCTTCGGAAACGCCGAGATAGAATTCCTTGACGTCCTCGTTCTCGGCAAGCGACTTGGCGTCGCCGTCCATCACCACGCGGCCGTTCTCGAGGATGTAGCCGTATGTCGCGTAGCGCAGCGCCATGTTGGTGTTCTGCTCGGCCAGCAGGAAGGACACGCCCTCCTTGGCGTTGAGGTCCTTCACAATCTCGAAGATTTCTTCGACGATCTGCGGCGCCAACCCCATCGACGGCTCGTCGAGCAAGATCATCTTCGGCTTCGACATCAGGGCGCGGCCGACCGCGCACATCTGCTGCTCGCCGCCGGAGGTATAGCCGGCCTGCGATGTACGGCGCTCGCGCAGCCGCGGAAAATAGGCATAGACCTTCTCCATGTCGCGCTTGATCGCCGCGCTGCCGTCGCGCCGGGTAAAGGCACCGGTCAGCAAATTCTCTTCGACGGTGAGGTGGCCGAAGCAGTGGCGGCCTTCCATCACCTGGATGCAGCCGCGCCGCACCAGATCATTGGGCGACAGGTCCTGCACTTCGGCGCCATCGAAAATAATCGAGCCCTTGGTGACGTCACCGCGCTCGGCGTGCAGCAGATTGGAGATCGCCTTCAGCGTTGTGGTCTTGCCTGCGCCATTGGCGCCAAGCAACGCCACGATGCCGCCTTTCGGCACTTCGAGGGACACGCCCTTCAGCACGAGAATGACGTGATCGTAGATCACTTCGATATTGTTGACGGAGAGGATTTTCTCCGTTGCCGGGGTGGGCGCTATGTTTTCGGCGATCGACATGGGGGCTTCCCGAGAGGAGCCCTCATCCTTGGGAGGCGCAATAGCGCGTTCCCGAAGGATGAGGGCGTTTACTCAGTGGCCTCGTCCTTCGAGACACGCCTGACGGCGCTCCTCAGGACGAGGGTCTTCTCTTGTTACTTGTCGCAAGGCTCCGTGCGCTTCGGCCAGCCGGTGTTGGATTCGACATAGGCCTTGGCCGCCGCTTCGATCAGCGGACGTACCTTGTCCTTCATCGGCTCGATCCAATCCGACGACTTCACCCACTTCTGGCCGTCCCAGGTCGCCACATAGACCTTGTGATGGCCGTTGTGGTCAGTGCAGGACGTACGCACCGGGGCGGCAAAGCCCGCAGCGCCCATTTCCTTGAGACGGGCCTCGGTGATGTTGAGTTGCTCGAGACCGCGCCGCACGTCTTCGCCGGACACGACCTTCTTGCCGGTAACCTGCTGCGCCGTGCGGATGCCTTCGGCGATCAGCATCGAGTTGTAGACTCCTCGATTATAGAGGTTCTCGCCGACCTTTTCCTTCTGGACCTGGCTCTTGCCCTTGTCGACGATGTACTTCTGGATGTCCTTGATCACCGGGAAATCCGCGCCGACCGCGTGGAAGTCGAGCGACGAATAACCCTTGGCGCCGTCGCCGGCCGGACGCGCGTCGTCATCACCGCCGGCCCACCACACGCCGATGAGCTTGTTCATCGGGAAGTTGATCTTGGCGGCTTCCTTCACGGCCGTCGGGTTCATGGCGCCCCAGCCCTGAAGGTAGATCCAGTCGGGACGGTCGCGGCGCACGTTGAGCCACAGCGACGACTGATTCTGCATTTCCGACGCCGGCACCGGATAGAGCTTCAGTTCGAAACCGTATTCCTTGGCCAGCGCTTCGAGCAGTGGGATCGGTTCCTTGCCGTAAGGCGCATCGAGGTGGACGAGGCCAAGCTTCTTGCCCTTGAGCTTGTCGAATCCGCCCTCTTTTTCCGCCGCGTACTTCACGAACACGGAGGCGCCATCCCAATAGGTCACCGGCGGATTGAAGATCCACGGGAACAGATTGCCGTCGGCCGACGCCGACAGGCCGTAAGCCATCGACAACATCGGAATCTTGTCAACGGCCGCCTTCGGGATCAATTGCAGCGTGATGCCGGTCGAGTAAGGAGTCGTCATCGCCGGCTTTTTGCCCTTGATGGACTCGTAGCACTCGACACCCTTCTTGGTGTCGTAGCCGGTTTCGCATTCCTCGATGACCAGTTTGACACCGCCGATGCCGCCGTCCCGCTCGTTGAGCATGTTGAGATAATCCGACATGCCATTGGCGATCGGAATACCGGAGCCGGCGAACGGACCGGTGCGATAGGTGAACAACGGCACGTAGATCGTGTCCTGCGCCTGCGCGGGCGGCGCGACGAAGGCGCCGCCGATCAACGCCGCAATGGCAGCGCCGAGTACGAGATGCTTCTTCCGCATCGTCTTTCCTCCTTTGTTTCCCTCCGAGGCCCGCAGCGGTTGCCGCGGCTCGACTTATAGGCCCCGGATGGGGCTGTTTCCGGCCCCCATTCCGGGGCGGAATTGTAAGCGAGTGTGCGCTTTCAGTAGGGGAAAGGCCACACCCGCAATTTCTGCTTTCCGATCTGCCAGAGCCGCGCCAGACCGTGCGGCTCGACGATCAGGAAGATGACGATCAGCGCGCCAACGATGATGAAGGTCAGGTGTTCAACAGTCGCCGCATGCAGCGGCACACCGAATTCGGCCGGGACGATGCGAAGGATGATAGGCAGGATATAGATCAGCGCCGCGCCGAAGAACGAGCCGATCAGGCTGCCCAGCCCACCGATGATAACCATGAACAGGATGGTGAAGCTCTGGTTGATGTTGAACACATCGGCCTCGGCACCGCCGTACCAGAGGAACACCATCATCGCGCCGGCCACGCCGCAGTAGAACGACGACACCGCGAAGGCGAGCAGCTTGGTATTGAGCAGGCGGATACCGATCAGCTCGGCGGCGATGTCCATGTCGCGCACCGCCATCCACATGCGCCCGATGCGGCCGCGGATCAGGTTGGAGGCAAGCCAGGTCATGACGATCACAATGGCCAGCACGATCATGTAGCGCGTCACCGCCGTCGAGTTCGGTCCGGTGATTGGAATGTCGAACAGGGTCCGCTGCGGCACCTCGATCGCGCCGGAGACGTTGTAGTTGAACAGCCACGGCACGCGGATGAAGCACCAGGACAGGAAGAATTGCGCGGCGAGGGTCGCCACAGCGAGATAGAAGCCCTTGATGCGCAGCGACGGCAGGCCGAACAGCACGCCGACCGCGGCCGAGAAGAAGCCCGAACATATAATCCAGACGATGATATTCACGTCCGGGAAGATCGAGGTCAGCTTGTAGCAGGCATAGGCGCCGACCCCCATGAAGGCGGCGGTGCCGAGCGACAACAGGCCGGTATAGCCGGTGAGCAGATTCAGCCCGATGGTGGCGAGCGCGAACACCAGGAACGGGATCATCACCGCCTGCAGCAGGAAGTCGCTTCCGAACAGTGGAATGACCACGACCGCGATGAACAGGATGATGCCGATGCCGATCCGATCCTGCAGGATCGGGAACACCGCCATATCCTTGGTGTAATCGGTTTTGAACTGGCCGGCCTCGCGGTACAGCATTTATCAGATCCGTTCGATGATCTTCTCGCCGAACAGGCCCTGCGGCCGGTACAGCAGGAACAAGAGCGCGATGAAGTAGGCCAGCCAGCTTTCGATGCCGGAGCCGAGCAGCGGGCCCCAGTAGAACTCGCCAAGCTTCTCGCCGATGCCGATGATGAGACCGCCGACAATGGCGCCCGGGATCGAGGTGAAGCCGCCGAGAATGAGCACCGGCAACGCCTTCAGCGCGATGATCTGCAACGCGAAGGACACTTCCGAGCGCGCGCCCCACATGATGCCGGTCGCCAGCGCCACAACGCCGGCGGCGAACCAGACGATCACCCAGATCTGCTCCAGCGAGATACCGACCGAAAGCGCCGCCTTGTGGCTGTCGGCGACCGCACGCAGCGCGCGGCCGACGCGCGTCTTCTGGAAGAACACCGCGAGCGTGGCGACCATCACCGAGGCGATGATGGTGGCGGCAATGTCGATCTTCTGCAGCGACACGAAGCCGCCGAGCATATTGACGTCGATGGCGCCCCTGGGCAGGCCAAGCTCGGTCGCGATCATCACCTTCGGATCACCGCCGAACACCAGTTCGCCGAGACCGATGAGGAAATAAGTAAGACCGAATGTGGCCATGAACAGAATGATGTCGGGCTGGTTGACCAGCGGCCGCAGCATCAGCCGCTCGACGCCGACGGCAAGCCCGAACATCACCGCCACGGTGATAGCAAGCGCGAGGTAAGCGGGCACGCCCTTCTCGTGCAGGCCGACCAGAGTCAGCGCCGCGAACACCACCATGATGCCTTGGGCGAAGTTGAAGACGCCCGAGGCCTTGAAGATCAGCACGAAGCCGAGCGCGATTAGCGCGTAGAGCACGCCGGCGACCAGGCCGTCCCACAGCGTTTGCACCAGCAGATCGGGCGCCGTGCCCATCTGCACGAAAGGATCGATGAAGATCTGGTAGAGGATGTTCATCGCCCGCCCCTAGTGCGCCACGCCGAGATAGGCATCGATCACCGCCTGATTGCTCTTGACCTCGTCCGGCGTGCCGTCGGCGATCTTCTCGCCGTGGTCCAGCACGACGACGCGATCCGACAGGTCCATGACCACACCCATGTCGTGCTCGATCAGCGCGATCGTGGTGCCGTAATATTCGTTGACGTCGAGAATGAAGCGCGACATGTCCTCCTTCTCTTCGAGATTCATGCCGGCCATCGGCTCGTCGAGCAGCAGCAGTTCCGGCTGCATGGCCAGCGCGCGGCCGAGTTCGACCCGCTTCTGCAGACCGTAAGGCAGACGGCCGACTGGCGTGCGGCGGATGTCCTGGATCTTGAGAAAGTCGATAATCTCCTCGACGAAACGGCGATGCTCGACCTCTTCGCGCACCGCCGGGCCGTGACGGAACAACTGCCAGAAGAAATTGACATTCATCTTCAGCGTGCGCCCGGCCATGATGTTGTCGAGCGCCGACATGCCGCGGAACAAGGCCACGTTCTGGAAGGTGCGGGCGATGCCGCCGGAGGCCGCCTCATAAGGACGCATGCGGCTGCGCGTCCGGCCCTTGAAGGTGATACGGCCCTGCTGCGGGTGATAGAAGCCGTTGATGACATTGAGCATCGACGTCTTGCCGGCGCCGTTCGGACCAATGATGGCGCGGATCTCACCCTGCCGGATGTCGAACGACACGCCGCTGATCGCCTTGACGCCGCCGAAAGCCAGCGACACGTCCTCGACCGAGAGCAGCACGTCGCCGATGCGCGCCTTCGGTGAATCGTCGGGCGCCTTCATGCCGCCTTCTCCATCGCGGCGGCCACAGGCTCGACCTTCATGTCGCGGATCTTGACGCGAGCGCTGATAACGCCCTTGCGGCCGTCCTCGAAGGTCACCTGCGTGGAGATGTCGGCTTCGCTCGAACCGTCATAGAGCGCGGTAATCAGCGGTGCGTAACGATCGGCAACGAAGCCGCGGCGGACCTTCTGCGTGCGCGTCAGTTCGCCGTCGTCGGCATCGAGCTCCTTGTGCAGGACGAGGAAGCGTTTGACCTGCGCGCCGGCCATCATCTTGTCCTGGGCGAGCGAGCGGTTCACCTCGGCGACGTTCTTCTCCAGCATATCGTAGACCAGCGGGTGACCGGCCAGTTCCTGATACGAGGCATAGGCGACGTTGTTGCGCTCGGCCCAGGAGCCGACCGCGGTAAGATCAATATTCAGCATCACGGTGACGAAGTCGCGGCCGTCGCCATAGGCCACGACTTCACGGATGTTTGGATAAAACTTCAGCTTGTTCTCGATGTATTTCGGCGCGAACAGGGTGCCGTCCTTGAGCCGGCCGACGTCCTTGGCGCGGTCGATGATTTTGAGCTGCCCGGTTTTGTCGTCGAAGAAGCCGGCATCGCCGGTCTTGATGTAGCCGTCCGGCGTCATCACTTCCGCGGTCTTTTCCTCATCCTTGAAGTAGCCGGTGAACATGCCGGGCGATTTGAACAACACCTCGCCATTGTCCGCGATCTTGATGTCGACGTTCGGACAGGCCGGTCCGACGGTGTCGGAGTAGATGGCACCGTCCGGCTGCGCGGTCACGTAGAGGAAGGCCTCGGTCTGGCCGTAGAGCTGCTTCAGGTTGAGCCCGATCGAGCGATAGAAAGCGAACAAGTCGGGCCCGATTGCCTCGCCCGCCGTGTAGGCAGTGCGCACACGCGAGAAGCCGAGCACGTTCTTCAGCGGGCCGTACACCAGAAGGTTGCCGATGCCGTAGAGAATGCGGCCCTTGAGCGGCACGCTCTCGCCGTTGAGGATGCGCTCGCCATATTGCCGGGCGACGCCGATGAAGTAGTGGAAGATCCTGCGCTTGAGCGGGCTGGCGTCCTCCATGCGGATCATGACGCGGGTGAGCAGCGCCTCCAGCGTGCGCGGCGGCGCGAAATAGAAGGTCGGCCCGATCTCCCGCAGATCGGTCATCGCGGTCTCGGCGTTTTCCGGGCAGGCGGTGCAGAACCCGGCGACCATGCCTTGCGCGAAATTGAGGTAGTGGTCGCCGACCCAGGCCAACGGCAGGTAGGCGAGCGCCACGTCGTTCTCGTCGAGATGGTCGAAGTTCACCGTGTCGGTCGCGGCGGCGACCGAGCGTTCGCCCGACAGCACCACGCCCTTGGAAGCCCCGGTGGTGCCGGAGGTGTAGAGGATGATCGAGGGATCGGAGCCCTTGGTCGCGGCGATCTCGCCGTCGAGCCAGTCGCCGAGCTTCGGATCGGCGGCCAGCGCCGCGCGGCCGTCGGCGATGATGTCGTCCATGGCGCGCAGACGGGCGTGGTCGTAGTCACGCAGACCGCGCGGCTCATCGTAGAAAATCCATTCAAGATTCGTCAGCCGCTCCAGCACCGACTGGATCTTGTCGACCTGCTCCTGATCCTCGACCGCGGCAAAGCGCACGTCGGCATGTTTGAGCACGAAGGCGAGTTCGTCGGCGACCGCGTCGGCATAGACCGGCACCGGAACGGCGCCGAGCATCTGCGCCGCCAGGATCGACCAATAGAGCTTGGGCCGGTTGGAGCCGACGATGGCGACGGTATCGCCGCGCTTGAGGCCGAGCCGCGACAGGCCGACTGCATAGGCGCGCACGATCTCGAGCGTCTCGCTCCAGTTCCAGCTCTGCCAGATGCCGAGATCCTTGTGACGCATGGCCGGCCGCGCCGCGAACCGCGCGGCGTTACGGACAAGCAGCTTCGGAAACGTATCCGCGTGCGCGGCGTCATTCGCCACAGCCAACCCTCCCAAAGGCCGCGCGGTTGTCATCGCCGCGGCCGCATTTCCCCTCGTGCCCTTCTCGGGTCCGTCGATATGAAAACACCGCCCGATGCCGGTCAAGCCCGCGGCTCCCCGGTATTGGGCTGCGGTAGGTGCCTAAACCATTCCGCAGCTTTGCGAAGTTCTCTTGTTTCGACTGTTGTCTTCGCGATGCAGTGTGATGCGAAACGGTTATGTCGCAACAGGCCGCTTGACAGACAAGACCCCACCTTGTTGGCTACGTGAGCCGGGATGTCGACTCTAATGTCGCACCGCACAATCCCCCGAAAGAACCTTCTGCTGCCGGCGGCGCTCACGCGCCGTAGCGTGACAGCCGTTCCGTATCCAGAACCGTGATGCCGCCGTGTTCGACGCGCAGCAGGCCTTTCTTTTCAAGGATCTGCAAACTCTTGTTCGCCATCTGCCGCGACAGGCCCGACAACAGACCGGCCTCTTCCTGCGAGATTTCCAGATGCGGAACGGGATCGTGATAAAAGACCGGATTGAACAGCCAGGCGATACTGCGGGCGAGACGCGCCGTTGCATCGAAGCTGCGGTCGTATTCGACGAAGGCGATGAACTGGCCGAGGCGCTCGTTGAGCTGGCGCACGAGAAGGCGATTGAAGGCGACGCTGTTCTCGAACAGCCACATGAAGGTCGCGCGCTCCATCAGCGCCATGCGCGTATCGCGCAATGCCACGAGGTCGTATTGACGCGGCTCGTTCTTGAGCACGGTGCCCTCGCCGAACCAACCGCCGGTGCGAATGCCGGTCAGCGTCACGGCCTTTCCGGACCGCGACACGGCCGCGATTTTCAACAGCCCTTCGGAAACACCGGTCCAGGCGTCGAGCCGGTCGCCGCGGTGAAAGACATAGGCGCCCTTGGCGTAGGACTTTTCGATAATGCCGCGGCGCGCGCGCTCGAACTCCTGTTCGGGCAGCTCATGCGACCAGAACGCGATGCGTCGCAGATGATCGGCTGAAATCACGAAGAAATGTCCTTAGCAGCCGGCATTCCAATGCATTAATTTATTATGGCTTCAATCGCGATGGCAACCAAGCGCCGCGCGCGCTCGCACGCAGGATCGCGACAACGTTACTCCGCCGCCTTGAGGAATGCGGAGGCGCCGGAGCGGAATTGCTCCCACAACCCCTGCTCTTCCGTCTGCGCGATCTTCAGGTGACGCGCCTTGACCGGGCCATAGCCGCGGATTTTCTCCGGAATGGAAGCGATCGCCACCGCCGCCGGATAATTGGCCGACGTCAGGTCGGCGGCGAGCGTGTCGAGCTTGGCGAGATACTCGGCGATCAGCTTGCGCTCGGTGCGGCGCTCGTCGGTGTAGCCGAACGGATCGAGCGGCGTGCCGCGCAGGAACCTGAACTTCGCCAGCACGCCGAATGCCTTCAGCATCCACGGCCCGAACGTCATCTTCTTCGGTTCGCCGGTCGCCGGATCGTGCTTGGCGAGCATCGGCGGCGCGAGATGGAACTCGAAGCGCAGATTGCCGGGGGCGAACTGGCCCTTCACGCGCTCGATGAAGCCGGTATCCGTATAGAGCCGCGCGACTTCATACTCGTCCTTGTAGGCCATCAGCTTGAACAGATAGCGCGCCACCGCTTCCGACAGCGCGCTCTGGCCCGGCGCCTTCTCGGCTTCGGCAACGACGATCTTCTCGACCGCGGTGCGGTAGCGGCGGGCATAGCGCACGCTCTGATAGGCGGTGAGGAAAGCGACGCGGCGCTCCACCGTCTCGCCGAAGCTCTGCGACAGTTTCAGCGAGTCATTATCTTCTGTCGGCGCCGGCGAGATGAGCTTCTCGAGCGCCACCGGATCGACCGCAGCGCGGCGGCCGTAGCGGAAGGCCTGGATGTTCATCTTCACGGCTTCGCCGTTCATTTCGATCGCCTTCTCGATCGCTTCTGGCGACAGCGGCAGCGCACCGTTCTGATAGGCGTAGCCGAGCATGAACATGTTGGCGCCGATCGAGTTGCCGAGCAGCGCCGTCGCAAGCCGCGAGGCATCGATAAAGTGGCTGTTGTCGCGGCCGGCCGACGATACGATGGCGCGCTTGAGGCGCTCCGTCGGCAGCGAGAAGTCAGCATTGCGGGTGAAATCGCCGGGCAGGAATTCGGCGGTGTTCACGATCATCCGCGTGTTACCGGTCTTGACCGCGCTCAGGACCTTCTTGTTGCCGACGACGACGATGTCGCCGCCGAGAACGAGATCTGCACCAGCCGCCGAAACGCGAATAGCATGGATGTCGTCCGGGTTATTGGCAATGCGGATGTGGCTGTAGACCGCGCCGCCCTTCTGGGCGAGGCCGGCCATGTCGATGATGCCGACGCCCTTGCCTTCCAGATGCGCCGCCATGCCGATGATGGCGCCGACGGTGACGATGCCGGTGCCGCCGACGCCGGTGACGATGATGCCGTAGGGGTGATTGATCAGCGGCACGGCCGGCGACGGCAGCGCCGGCCAGTCGGCCGGCTCGGCGATCGCGTCAGCTTTCTTCGGCTTGGCGCCGTGCACCGTCACGAATGACGGGCAGAAGCCCTTCACGCAGGAGAAGTCCTTGTTGCAGCTCGACTGGTCGATGGTGCGCTTGCGGCCCCATTCGGTGGTGAGCGGCTGCACCGAGACGCAGTTCGACTTGACGCCGCAGTCGCCGCAGCCTTCACAGACCAGGTCGTTGATGACGACGCGCTTGTCCGGATCGGGAAAGGTGCCGCGCTTGCGGCGGCGACGCTTCTCGGCGGCGCAGGTCTGGTCATAGATGAGCACGGTGACGCCCGGCACCTCGGCAAGCTGCCGCTGCAGCAGATCGAGTTCGTCGCGGTGATGCAGCGTCAGGCCCTTCGGCCAGTCGGTGTCCTTCGGATATTTCCACGGCTCATCGGACACGACGACAACGCGCTTGGCGCCTTCGGCAGCGACCTGCGCGGCGATCTGCGGCACGGTAAGCCCACCTTCGTGGTGCTGGCCGCCGGTCATGGCCACCGCGTCGTTGTAGAGAATCTTGTAGGTCATCGTCACGCCGGAGGCGATCGCGGCGCGGATGGCGAGATAGCCCGAGTGATTGTAGGTGCCGTCGCCGAGGTTCTGGAATACGTGATCGCGCTTCGAGAACGGCGCCTCGCCGATCCAGTTGGCGCCTTCGCCGCCCATCTGGGTGAAGCCAAGCGTCTTGCGCTCCATCCACTGCGCCATGAAGTGGCAGCCGATGCCGGCATAGGCGCGCGAGCCTTCCGGTACGCGGGTTGAGGTATTGTGCGGGCAGCCCGAGCAGAAATAGGGAATGCGCAAGGCGACGTCGCCGGTTTCGGCCAGAGCGCGCTGCGCACCCTTGAGCCGCGCCACATGCGCGGCGATCTCGTCAATGGCACCGACGTGCTTGAGAACGCGCTCGCCGATGCAGATCGCGATATCGTTGGGATCGAGCGCGCCCTTGACCGGGAACAGCCAGTTGCCGTTCTCGTCCTTCTTGCCGATGCAGACCGGCTGGTTGGACAGACCGTACAGTTCTTCGCGCACCTGCACTTCGATGAGCGAACGCTTTTCCTCGACGACGATGATAAGATCGAGGCCGCGCGCGAACTCGACCAGTTCCTCGCGCGGGATCGGCCAGGGACAGCCTATCTTGAACAGGCGGATGCCGAGGTCGTTGCACTTGATCTCGTCGATGCCGAGCTCGTCGAAGGCCTGACGGACGTCGAGATAGGACTTGCCGGTGGAGATAACGCCGATCTTCGGCGCACGGCCCCCGGTCGTTATCATCTTGTTGATCTTGTTCGCGCGCACGAAGGCGAGCATGGCATCGCGCTTGTAGTCGTGCAGCCGCGCTTCCTGGCCGAGGATGGTGTCGACGAGCCGAATGTTGAGGCCGCCTTCCGGCATGACGAAGTCGGTCGGCGTCACGATCTGAAGGCGATCGAGGCTGCCATCGACGACGCCGGTCGATTCGACCGTATCGTGCATGCACTTGAGCGCGGTCCAGCAGCCGGTGTAGCGCGACATGGCCCAGCCGAGTTGGGCGTAATCGACGATCTCCTGAACGCCGGCCGGGTTCAGGATCGGGATCATCACATCGACGAAATGGAATTCGGACTGGTGCGCCGTGGTCGAGGATTCGGCGGTGTGGTCGTCGCCCATCAGCGCGAGCACACCGCCGTGCTTCGATGAGCCGGCGAGATTGGCGTGCCGGAACACGTCGCCGGATCGGTCGACGCCCGGGCCCTTGCCGTACCAAAGGCCGAACACGCCATCGAACTTGCCCTCGCCACGGAGTTCGGCCTGCTGGGTGCCCCACAGCGCGGTGGCGGCAAGTTCCTCATTCAGTCCGGGCTGGAACTGAACATCGGCGGCAGCAAGATGCTTGCCGGCGCGCATGAATTGCTGGTCGAGGCCGCCAAGCGGCGAGCCGCGATACCCGGTCAGGAACCCGCCGGTGTTCAGCCCGGCGCGGCGGTCGCGCTCCTTCTGCATCAGGATGGCGCGGATCAGGGCCTGATAGCCGGTGACCAGGACGTGTGTCTGGTTCAGGTCGTACTTGTCGTCGAGGCTGACCGGTCGGAGCGTCATTGATTAGCCTCCCGCCGGGCCTTCCGGCCCACGCCGTTTTTGTCTTTGAATACGATACCGGCTTCGCACGACATTCATATAGGCACTTGATGCGATAGGCAAAACCGGCCCCGCCACCCTATCCCCCGGAACTCGCGGGTCAATTTCGTTTTCTGGTGCGCCTCTAGAAGGAACTGTCCGCAGGCGCGGCCGTTGCGCAGTTTTCCGGGCGGCGAATGTGGTTTGACGTCGCGCAGTCGATGCGGGGACCGCGAAGCGGTCAGCGCTGCGCTGCAGCAGCCGCGAGGATGTCCATCGTTGCGCCGCGGGCACAGACGTATAAGCTTTTACAAAAGGGTCGATCAAAACGAGGGGGGATTGCGATGGCGGGAGAAGCACTGGCCGCAGGA
>JAEZEY010000135.1 GCA_023432845.1 Pseudomonadota bacterium | reverse complement strand
CACCCCACCCCGGCTCGCATCTTCGATGCTCGCCGACCCTCCCCCTCCAGGGGAGGGTGAAGGGAGAGCGCCGCGTTTACGCGCATAAACCGGCTGGCCGGCGTCACCGCTCCACGATGACGTCGCTGGCGCCGGCGGCACCCATATAAACAGCGAGGATGCGTACCGGCACCGTGCCGGTGTTGACGCCGGCATGGGTGACGGCCATCGCCTCCATCAGGGCATCGCCGGCGCGATAGATGCGCTTGCCCTTGTCGCCGTAGTCGACCGTCAGTTCGCCGTCGAGAATATAGGCGAACATCGGCACGCCGTGGCGGTGCGCGATGGTGCGGCCGCCCGGCGCCAGCGTCACGATCGAAGCGGTGACGCGCGCGTCGCCCGACGGATAACGGATGGGCTCATCGACCACGGTCCGGCCGGTCGAGAGCAACGGCACGGCGGGATAGGACGGCGTGGAATCGGCTTGGGCAATGGCCGCAGGCGCGAGCAGCGCAAGAGTGCAGGCAAGACTGCAAGTAAGAGTGCAAGCAAGAGCGAGGCGGGGAGAGTGCATGAAGGACCGGATGGGTGCGAGGCAGCGAGACGACTCGAAGCCTAGCACAGGTCCGTCGCCGCGCTCAGCGCTCCTGTTCGCCGGCGCGCCGCGCCAACTGCTGCACCCGCGTTTCCAGCGCGCGCAGCCTGGTCTCTGCCTTGAAGGCGCGCTCGCGCCAGTAGCGCGCATCGGCCTGGGCGCGGGCGATGGCCTCGTCGCCATTCTCCAGACGCAGCCGGCGCGGCGCATATTTCAGAACGGCCGCGGTGGCGCCGAGCAGGCGATGGTTCACGGCATTCTGCGGTGGCGGAACGGGGTCGGTCGGATCGGAGAAGAACGACAAGGGCGAGGGCTCCTCGTTAGGCCGGTGCGCTGGCACAAGAACGCGGCGTCACGACGAGGGTTCCCTTCGACTGGGACGGCAATGGGCCGGCGGTGTGGCAAAGCCAAGGCAGCCATACCCCGCGCGGCCTGAACGAACATGCGGACCGATGCGCATCGCACGCGATGATGCGGAACAGACACAGGGTGATGTCGTTAGCGCACGGGGCTGGCTGAATTAACGGAGAAAGCCCCATGGCTAAAGTGAATTTGGCTAAGTTCAACACACGTACCATCGCCACCGCGCTGACCGCCGCCACCCTCGTCGCCGTCATGGTCCCGGCATCGGCCGACGCCGCCGGCCGCTATCACGACCGCACTTCCGCGCAGGACGCGCGCTATGTTCGCGCCGCCTATGTCGCGGAGCCTCGTTATGAGGTGCGGCGCGCTTATGCCGCCGAGCGCACTTATCAGCGTCGGCGCGGCTACGTCGAACCGGTCCATGCAGCATCGCCGTTCCCATCCGAGCCGCTGCTCTATCCGATCGGCGGCGCGGTGATCGGCGCCATCATCGGCGCGGCGGTGTGCCCGCCGTGCTCGATCGCCGGCTCGGCGCTCACCTCGGGCGGCGGTGCGCTGGTCGGTGCCGGCATCGGCGCCATTGGCGGCACTCTAGTCGGCGTCGCCGTGACGCAGCCGCAGGAGCGCTATGTGAGGTTCTAGGCGCCGAAGGAAGATTGAGGCAACACCAGGCGAAAGGCCGGGAAGCGAAAGCGTCCCGGCCTTTTCTTGCAAAGGCTAGATACGCGCGCCGCGGTTATAGGCATCAACGAGCTGATTGTAGTCGCGCAGCAGCCGCGGCGGCGAGCCTTCCACCATCCAGCCGGAGTTGGCGTCGCCGAGCATCATGCGGTCGCCGGAGGAATACGGCGTCTTGTCGCGAATACGGCGCATCAGCTGCTTGGCCGTGGTGAGGAACGCCTTGGCGTTGGACACGAACATCGAGCCGATCTTTTCGGGCCCGGTGGCGGAGGCGAAGGGCTCGGTGGCGATGACGATCGCCTCGTATTCGCTCAGCGCCGCGGTGATCGCGGCGAGGTCCGGCTTGCCGGCGGTCTCGGCGCGCAGCACACGCTTGGCATTTATCATCAGCGCTTCGACGTGATAACGCGCCTTGCGGCCGTCGGCCTGCTCGATCGCGGCGAGCTTCTCCAGCGCGCGTTTGTCGGCGACGGCCTCGACGCCGTCGCGCAGCTTCCTGTCGGCGGCGGCGAAGGCATCCCACGCAGCGACGAGGCGCGGATGCAGCGCCTTGCCCTTGGCCATCTTGTCGTCCTTGTAATTCTCCTGTTGGTAATAATCGTCCGCTTCCTTGAGCAGCGGCTCGAGCTTGCTCACTGCGTCGGCATCGCGATCCGCGTGGCCACACGATCGGCATTGCCTATCTGGCGGTCACCGACCACACCACGCCGAAAGCGGGCGACGCCGCCGGGTTGCTCAGTGGCGAACAGTGATAATCCGGCGGTAAAGTCGGCGCTTCGTCCTTCGAGATGTCATGGCAGCCGTCATCGCGCGGTGGTCTGCGCGTAGCGCGCGTAGAGGGATCGGGCCACAGTCTGCAGCGCCTGATCGGCCTTCTCGCCGGGGAAATTGGTCGTGACCACAATGGCAATGTCGCTTTGCGGATCGACCAGAATGGTCGCCAGATTCATGCTGTTCGAACCGTTATGCGTAAGCACCGGACGGTTGCCGGTCCATGCATAGGCAACTATGCCCCAGCCGAGTGCATAGCCGCCGGATTTCGGAGTCCCCGGTTTCGGCTTGTCGATGGTCATCGTCACGCGCTCGCGATGGAGGCGCTTCAGCGTGTCCGCTTTCACCAGCGCCGGCCCGCGCTTGCCTTCCGCCGCGTTCCATGCTCCCCAGCGTGCGAAGTCGCGGATCGACAGATGCGCGATGCCGGCCGGTCCCATCATGGCCGGCACGTCCCCGCCCGGTCC
>JAEZEY010000103.1 GCA_023432845.1 Pseudomonadota bacterium | reverse complement strand
GGCCAGGCGCTATATCGCCCCATCCTGGGGTTTGACCGTATCGTCGCCTTGCTCGACAATCCCGACGATAAAGACGTGCTCGAGATTGGATTCGGGTGGGGCGGCGTGCTGGAGCGGCTGATTGGTGCGCATCGCTGCCGAATGACCGGATTGACATTGTCGACGGAGCAACTCGCCTTTTCAGAGACGCGGCTCGAAAGACTGGGCCTGTCGCACGCGGCGGATTTGCGTCTGCAGGATTACCGCGACGAAGGGCAGTTCGATCGCATCGTGTCCATCGAAATGCTGGAGGCGGTCGGTGAGAAATACTGGCCTGTCTATTTTGACAAGTTGCGCGCCTGTCTGAAGCCGGGCGGCACTTGCGTCCTGCAGGTCATCACCATCGACGAAGACCGCTTTGCCGGCTATCGCGTCAACCCGGATTTCATCCAGGCGCACATTTTTCCCGGCGGCATGTTGCCGACCCGGACGGCAGTGCGCGAGGCGGCCATGGCGGCCGGCTTCACACTCGGCATCGAGGAATCCTTTGGTTTGTCTTATGGGCGGACGTTGCGCGAGTGGCGCGAGCGCTTTCTGGCAAAGGCGAGGGATGTCTCAGCGCTCGGTCTCGACAGCCGCTTCCGGCGCATGTGGGAATACTACCTTGCATATTGCGAGGCGGGTTTCCTCTGCGGTTCGGTCGATGTCAGTCTGATTCAGCTCAAGGGATGAGCGATGAGATAACCTTGGACGGATGAGCGACAAGCACATAGCCTTATAGCGGCGGCAGGAGTGCTCACCCGCTCGGGAAAAATGCTCTTGAGAACCCAGCCGCCGTACTCTGTTCGCCAGGCCGGGTCGAAGTCGCACCATGGCGGCAGCTGCCGAGCCCAGAAGCGTCATGGATGTGCTCCTTTCGGCGGATCAGGTTCAGGATCTCGCGCCTATCATCGAAACAATTGCGCGCACGGCGAGGCGGTATCCCTCGGCGCCAAAGCCGGCCATCACGCCTGTCGCCACCTTCGACACCAGCGAGTTGTGATAGATCGCCTCGCGTTTGTGGATGTTGCTGATATGCAGCTCGATGATCGGGCCGGGAAACATCTTCAGAGCGTCGAGGATGGCGATCGACACGAAGGTGAAAGCGGCCGGATTGATGACGATGCCGCCGCCCCGGTCGATGGCCTCGTGAATCCAATCGATGATCTGCGCCTCGCTGTTGCTTTGCCGGAATTCGATCGGGGCCGCGCCGGCCGCATCGCGGCACATGCGCTCAACATCGGCGAGCGTCGTCGCACCGTAGATTTCTGGCTCGCGCGTGCCAAGGCGGTTGAGATTTGGTCCGTTGAGAACGTAGATCGGTTTGGTCATCGTTGATTTATCCCTTGTAGCCTAACAGGCGCGGTAGCCACAGCACGGTTTCCGGGACGAATGTAACGATGGCCAGCGCCACGATCATCGCCACCACGAAGGGGAAGGTGTCGCGGATGATGTGGCGCAGCGGCGCGCCGGATATTGCCGAGATGATGAACAGAAGAAGGCCGTATGGCGGCGTTATTAGCCCGATCATGATGTTGAAGACGGTGAGCACGCCGAAGTGGACGAGATCGATGCCGAGGGCCTGCGCCGTCGGCGTGAAGATCGGCAGGATGACCAGGATGATGGTGGTGCCCTCGAGCAGGCAGCCAAGCACCAGCAGGATGACGTTCACCCAGAACAGGAAAACCAGCGGCGACATCTCGTAGCCGGCCAGCAGGCCCTTCACGGTCGCCGGTATTTGCTCGATGGTCACGACATAATTGAAGATTAGCGCTCCGGCGATCAGAAGGCCGATGGATGCGGTGGATCGCACACTGTTGAGCACCGCGCCGTAGGTGTCGGCTGTTGAAATGTTGCGATACCAGAGGGTGGCCACGCCGAAGGCGTAGGCGGCGGCGACTGCCGCGGCCTCGGTCGGTGTCATGACGCCGCCATAGATGCCGCCGAGCAGGATAACAGGCATCAGCAGCGCAGGCATTGCCGTCAGCGTGATGCCGGGCCATTCGCCGAGTGGAATCGGCTCTTCGACTGGGAGATTGCGGCGGTGCGCCTGAACGGTGTTGATGGTCATCTGCGCGATCATCATCAACAGCCCGGGGATGATGCCGCCGAGGAACAGGTAACCGACCGAGGTGTCGGAGATCAGGGCGTACAGAACCATCGGAATCGAGGGCGGAATGATCGGCCCGATCACTGCGGACGCGGCGGTGATCGCCGCGGCATAGCTGACCGGATAACGATTGTTCTTCGTCATCATGTCGATGCTGATGCGACCGGTGCCGGCGAGGTCGGCGATGGCCGAGCCGGACATGCCGGCGAAGATGATGCTCTGGACGATATTGATGTGACCGAGGCCGCCGCGGAAACGGCCGACCAGCATGTCGCAAAAGCGCAGCAGATGATCGGTCATTCTGCTGACGTTCATCAGTTCGGCAGAGAACAGAAATAGCGGCACGGCCAGCAGCACGTAGCTGTTGTACAGCCCGTTGAGGATCTGTTCCGCCGAGGTGCCGAGGTCGAGCCCGGCCAGCATCAGATAGATGATCGAGCCGACGATCATCGAATAACCGATCGGCAGGCCGAGCAGGCCGAGCACCAGAATGGCGGCGAGACAGGCGCCGAAGGGACTCATATCGCTGATCCCGCGCCGAGCTCGACCTCGGGCGGCTTGCCGCGAATCGCGAACCAGGTCAGCGCCGCATAGCGCACGATCACGGCCACCGAGAAGATGACGTAGATCGAATAGAGATAGTCGAGGCGAATGCCGAGATAGGCGGATTTCTCGACTTTCAGGAAAGCCACATAGCTGTAAACCGCGGGCAGAGCGGCGGTGAACAGCACGACGGCGGCGGTACCAGTGATGATCGTGAAGATGCGGCGCGTGCGTTCGCCGACGGACGAGTAGATGAGGTCGAAGCGCACCTCGTCGCGTTCGCGCACCACGAAGGCGGCGCCCCACAAGGTGCACCAGATCCAGGCCAGCACGCTGGCCTCCTCGGTCCAGCCGAGCGGGAAGTTGAAGACGTAGCGCGCGACGATCTGCAGGATGAACAGCAGGAACATGACAAGCAGCAGCCCGACGCAGATGTTCTCGGCGCGCCGCCGCAGCCACCGGCCGGCCCGTATCAATCTATCGGCGTCGATGTCGGCTATCATGGCACCAGAATGTTGGGGGGCTTTGAGTCGACGAACCGGCTTGCGGGCGCGCCAAATTGGGGGCCGGAG
>JAEZEY010000063.1 GCA_023432845.1 Pseudomonadota bacterium | reverse complement strand
GCCCGGCACGCCGATCCGGCTGATGCTGCGGGAGAAGGCCAATCCCTATGAGGGGAAGGCGAAAAGGAAGCATTGAGGGACGGCTGTCATCATCCGCGAAAGCGGATGATCCAGTAATCGCTATCGTCGCGATTTATCCGAAGCGCGGGCGTTTACTGGATGCCCGCTTTCGCGGGCATGACGGCGTTGGTCACTCCGGCGCCTTGAACGCCAGAAACTTGCCCGCGCGATAGTCGTAGACCTTGCCGCTCTCTGCGCAGTCCGGCAGGCACAGCGGCAGGATCGCTTGCGCGACTTCTTCCGGCGGCGGCAGCGTTTCCGGGTCGATGCCCGGCCAGCCCGAGGCATGCATGCGCGTGCGCGTCGGGGCCGGGCTGAACAGGTTGACGCGGACATTCGTGGTCGCCGTTTCAGCGGCATAGCTGCGGGCAAGTTCGTTGAGCGCCGCCTTGCTTGCGCCGTAGACGCCGGTATAGGCGCGGCCGACCCAGCCGAGGGCGGAGGTGACGAACACCGCGCGGCCCGCCGGCGCCGCGCGCAGCAGCGGGTCCATGGTGCGGATCAGCTGCCAGTTCGCCTTCACATTGACGGCGAAGATGTTGTCGAAGTCCTTCGGCTCGGCATGGGCGAGCGGCGACAGCACGCCGAGAATGCCGGCATTGCCGATCATGACGTCGAGGCGGCCGTAGCGATCGTTGAGCGCCAGCGCGAGCCGCGCGACGCCGTCCATGTCCTTCACATCGACCGGGACGAGGGTGGCGCTGCCGCCGGCGGCCTTGATCCTGTCGTCGAGCTCTTCCAGCCCGCCGACCGTGCGCGCCACTGCGACGACATGCGCGCCGGCTTCCGCCAGCCCAAGCGCGACCGCCGCGCCGATGCCGCGCGAGGCCCCGGTAACGAGGGCGATCTTGTCGGTGAGGGGCTTTGTATTCAGTGTCAAATCGCCTCCGCCAGCAGCGAGAGCTGGCGCGGGCCGGCGTCCTGCTGGCCGAGATCGGTCAGCGGCGTCGGGTAGTCGCCGGTGAAGCAGTGGTCGGTGAATTGCGGGCGGGCATTGTCGCGGCCCGGCAGGCCCATGGCGCGGTAGATGCCGTCAACCGAGAGGAAGGCGAGAGAGTCGGCGCCGATGAACTGGCGCATGCTTTCGAGGTCGTGCGTCGCCGCGAGCAGCTTCTCGGCGTCCGGCGTGTCGATGCCGTAATAGTCCGGATGCCTGATCGGCGGCGAGGAGATGCGGAAGTGCACTTCCGTGGCGCCGGCGTCGCGCATCATCTGCACGATCTTGCGCGAGGTGGTGCCGCGCACGATGGAGTCGTCGACCAGCACGATACGCTTGCCGGAGACGACGGCGCGATTGGCCGAGTGCTTCATGCGCACGCCCTGATCGCGGATCGCCTGGGTCGGCTGGATGAAGGTGCGGCCGACATAGTGGTTGCGGATGATGCCGAGCTCGTAGGGGATGCCGCTTTCCTGCGAGAAACCGAGCGCGGCGGGCACGCCGGAATCCGGCACCGGCACGACGACGTCGGCGGCGGCGGCCGACTCGCGGGCGAGCTCGGCGCCCATGGCCTTGCGCACATTGTAGACGTGGCGGCCGCCGACGATGGAGTCGGGGCGGGCAAAATAGATGTATTCGAAGATGCAGGGTCGCGCCGGCTGCGGCGGGAACGGCTTGTGCGACTGCGCGCCTTCGTCGTCGAAGATCACGATTTCGCCGGGCTCGACGTCGCGCACATATTCGGCGCCGATGATGTCGAGGGCGCAGGTCTCCGAGGCGAGGATCGGGCAGCCGTCGAGCTTGCCGATGACCAGGGGACGGATGCCGAGCGGATCGCGCGCGCCGACCAGCTTCTTGTTGGTCATGCCGACGAAGGCATAGGCGCCCTCGAGCTGGCGCAGGCCCTCGATGAAGCGGTCGATGAAACGGTTGCGGCGGGCGCGGGCGACGAGGTGGAGGATGACCTCGGTGTCGCTGGTCGACTGCATCATGGCGCCGTCGCGGATGAGCTGGCGGCGCATGGTCAGGGCGTTGGTCAGGTTGCCGTTGTGGCAGACGGCGAAGCCACCGCCGTCGAGTTCGGCGAACAGCGGCTGAACGTTGCGCAGGATGGTCTCGCCGGTCGTCGAGTACCGAACATGACCGATGGTCAGGTTTCCGGGCAGGCGATCGATGACGTCGCGCTTGGAGAAAGTATCGCCGACGAGGCCGAGGCGGCGTTCGGAGTGGAAGCGCTTGCCGTCGAAGGAGACGATGCCGGCAGCTTCCTGGCCGCGATGCTGGAGGGCGTGCAGGCCGAGGGCGGTAATGGCGGCGGCATCGGGATGGCCGAAGATGCCGAAGACGCCGCATTCCTCGCGCAGCCGGTCGGCGTAAAGGTCGAGGTCCTGCTCCGGTCTCTGCGGTTCGACCGCACCGCCCCCGGAGACATGGTCGTGCGTCTGTTCTGGCATTAGCGGGTTCCCAGTTTGGGGTCGTGCTGCCAATCCGCAGCCACACGCAAAGTTGCGCCTAGTTCCGAACGGCGCTCCGGCGCCGCTTCCGGCGCACCTTCTTCGGCCGGCTTCGGCCGCTTCAGCTTCTGTAAGATGGTGCTTTCAGGGTCATCCGGCAACATGCCCTTGAGCCAATCCCCCGTGCTCTTGAGCACCACTTTCGATTTGGCGCCGCTGATCCAGGCCGGCTGGCTGCGATCGGGGACCAGCCAGTCAAAAAACAGGTAGGCCACCACCACAATTAGCAGGCCGCGGCCCAATCCGAACAAGAAACCAAGCGTGCGGTCGAGGGCGCCGACGCGGCTGTCGAGAACCAGGTCCGATATCCGGACGGTAATGATCGAGACGATGAGCAAACTCGCCACAAAGATGACGCCGATGGTCACGGCGGTCGCGACCGTGTTGCTGGAGAAATAGCCCTGCGCGATCGGCAGCGCACTGGAGAAGGTGTAAAGCGTGACCAGCGCGGCGATGGCCCAGGCCGCGATCGAGAGGATCTCGCGCATGAACCCGCGGATCATCGCGAGCAGCCCCGAAATCAGCATGACGACCAGAAGCAGGATGTCGAGCAGGGTGACCGGCATGCCAGGCTTTTCCAAGCGCTCCGCAATTGGCGTTGGCACGGCCCCTCGCGACGGGCGGCCGGCACGGCGAATCCAAAGGCGACGTTATCCCAGCCCCTCTTGGCGGCTCAGGGGCGGGGCGTCAATATCGGTTCCAAGGCTTTGTCGCTTAAGTGCTTAAAGGCAGGCTCTTTTCGGCCTTCGGCCGGAA
>JAEZEY010000008.1 GCA_023432845.1 Pseudomonadota bacterium | reverse complement strand
CGCCTGCGTCGTCCAAGCGCGGCGCGGATGCCTGCGGCATCGTCGCCGCCGGCCGCGCCGGCGACGGCACCATTTATGTGATCGAGGACGCCAGCATCGCCGGCGCAACGCCGCAAGGCTGGGCGAGCCGCGCCATCGCGCTGTGGCGCAAGTATGAGGCCGACGCGCTGATCGCCGAGATCAACCAGGGCGGCGAGATGGTGAGCGCGGTGCTGCGGTCGATCGACAGCGGCGTGCCGGTGACGACGACGCGGGCGACGCGCGGCAAATATCACCGCGCCGAGCCGGTATCGCAAATCTACGAGCAGGGCAGGGTGAAGCACGCCGGCAATTTCCCCGCGCTGGAAGATGAGATGTGCGACTTTGGTCTCGATGGATTGTCGTCGGGCCATTCGCCGGACCGGCTCGATGCGCTGGTGTGGGCGGTGGCGGCGCTGACCTTCGCCGCGCGACCCCTGCCGCGCATTCGCAGACTTTAGAAACACGGTGTCATGCGCGGTGTCATGGGACCGTGCAAGGCCGGAGCATCGCTCATTGCCCCGATGCGGGACAGATTGCGCGGTTACAAGCGGCAAATCTGCCACTCATGCGCGTTACAATGCGTCGCCACGGACAATAATATTTTTTGGCGGCAATGTGCCGATACCGTGGAACGAGTTCGTTCTACTGGAGTTGTTTATTCCGGCTGTGCCAACGCGCGACACAATCGTTAACGTGCATAGCTCAGCCATGAGTCATGCCGCCAGACGCCATGTTTTGGTCACATTGAGGCGGCGGAAGGAGCGTCCTTACGAGGCGGCAGTCCTGCCGCTCCCTCCATCGGCGGCGTCAATGCCGCCCTTCAAGACAGGTGACCGGAATATTGAAACGAGTTGCACTCGCGATCGTGACGATCGCTTCGATCACGGCGGCGGCGACGAGCGCCGACGCCCGGCCGAACAATCGCCAGTCGGCGCAACAGGCGCAAGTGACGTGCGACCAACGCGGCTGCTCCGACAGCCCGACCGCGGTGGCCGCACGCGAGTCCACGAAACGCACCTCCGGTGCTAACGCCCGCACGCCGAACACGAATGAAGCTTATACGGCCCGCGCCGAACGACGGCGCGTGTCGCAAGTGGATGCCAACGGCAACTCCGTCATCGTTGGCGGCCGCCCGCCGGGCTGCCCGCACCGCTACTGCGGCTGCGCCGCGTCACTCTATGTCTTCGGCGAGATCCGCAAGGATCTGAACCTGGCGGCCAACTGGGCTCGCAAATTCCCGCGCGCGCAGGCCGCTCCCGGCATGGTGGCGGCGCGGCCCGGCCATGTGTTCGTGCTGATGAGCCATGTCGAGGGCAACAAGTGGATGGTGCATGACGGCAATTCCGGTGGCGGCAAGACCCGCCGGCATGTCCGCTCCATCGCCGGCTATACGATCGTCAATCCGCGAGCGACCCAACTGGCGTCGAATTGATTGGAACTCGGCTGCGGCCGAGATCTGACATCACCAACTAGAGGAGCCCGCCGTAACCCGGCGGGCTTTTTTCATGCTCGATACCTTGAAGAGAATACTTCGTCCCGCGGAGCAGAAGGCTTCGCGCGCGGCCCGCCTCATTGCGCTGGAAAGCGGCGGCCGCGCCCGCTGGACGCCGCGCGATTACGCGGCGCTGGCGCGCGAGGGCTATACGCGCAACGCCATCGTGCATCGCGCGGTGCGCCTGACCGCGGAGGCGGTCGGTTCGCTCTCGTTCGTGCTGTATGACGGCGCCAACGAACTCACCGCGCATCCGCTGCTCGATATGCTGGCGCGGCCGAACCCGCGCCAGGACGGACCGGCTTTGCTCGAGGCGATCGCCGCGCACCTGATGCTGTCCGGCAATGCGTATGTCGAGGCGGTGAGCGCCGGCGGCGAGGGGAGCCCACGCGAACTCTATGCGCTGCGGCCCGACCGCGTGAAGGTGGTGCCGGGGCCGGATGGCTGGCCGGCGGCGTTCGACTATACGGTGAGCGGCAACACGGTGCGCTTCGTTCAGGACGGTACGGTGCCGCCGATTCTGCATCTCACTCTCTTCAATCCGCTCGACGACTATTACGGTGTGAGCCCGCTCGAGGCCGCCGCCACCGCAGTCGATACCCACAATTCCGCGACAGCCTGGAACAAGGCGCTGCTCGACAATGCCGCACGGCCTTCGGGCGCGCTGCTCTATGCCGGAGCGGACGCCGCCATTCTCAACGACGCGCAGTTCGCGCGGCTGAAGAAGGAACTCACCGACGAATATCAGGGCGCGGTCAATGCCGGGCGGCCGATGCTGCTCGAAGGCGGACTCGACTGGAAGCCGATGTCGCTCACGCCCAAGGACATGGATTTCATGGAGGCCAAGAACGCCGCGGCGCGCGAGATCGCGCTGGCCTTCGGCGTGCCGCCGATGCTGCTCGCCATTCCCGGCGACAACACCTATTCGAACTACACCGAGGCCAACCGCGTCTTCTGGCGCGGCAGCGTGCTGCCGCTGGCGGGTCGCATCGCGGCGGCGCTGACGCAATGGCTGGCGCCGGGCTTCGGGGCGAGTGCCTTGACGCTTGAGGTCGATACCGATCGCATCGAGGCCCTGGCTGCCGACCGCGCCGCGCTGTGGGAGCGCGTGACGAAAGCGCCGTTCCTCACCGTCAACGAGAAGCGCGCCGCGACGGGTTACGGCGCGGTGGCGGGCGGGGACGTAGTCGGCTGACTCTCTCTTACCCTCCCCTGGAGGGGGAGGGTCGAC
>JAEZEY010000239.1 GCA_023432845.1 Pseudomonadota bacterium | reverse complement strand
GTTCACGTAAGGATCGCGCTGCGTCATCATCCGCCAAGCCGTCTCGGCCGAAACGAAGGCCGGCTTCGCCGACAGGCTGCTGGCTTCCTCGACGCGCGCCCACAGCTTCCGCAAGGCGCGGAATTTGGCGATGGTCATGAATTCGTCGGCGTCGGCGGCGAGGCGGAAGAAGATCAGATCGCGCGCGCGATCGAGCGGCACGCCGCTGTCGACGAACATCCGCAGATAGGTCACGGCGTTGCCGAGCGCGAAAGCGAGTTCCTGCGCTTCCGAACCGCCGGCGGCATGGACGGCGCGGCCGTCGGCCACGGCGAACGGACCCTTGAAGCCCTGCGCGGCGAGATCGGCGGCAAAGCCGGCGAGCAGTTTGGCGGTCTCGGCCCAGGGCCGCGGCGCGGCGCCGTTGCGCGCCATCAGCCCGAGCGGGTCATGGGCGAAACGGATTTGTGTCGCCGCCGGGTCGACACCGCGCGCCTTCACCGCCTTGGCGAGGTTCAGCCCGGCTTCCTTTTCCTGTGCGCTGAAATCGGTTTCGATCGCGACCGCATCGAGCCAGACATTGTCGAGCGCGCGGGCGATGGTCTGCTCGGAGCCGCCCAGCCCGTAGCCATAGGCGCCGATCGAACCGGCGAAGACTAGCGAAAGGGCGGTGGCGCCGTTCTCGAGGTCGGTCAGCGCCTGATTGTTCGCCTCGACGGCGTCCGGATGATCGACCCGCTGCACGACCTGCCACGGCGCGCCGGCGGCGCGGCCGGGAACGGGACGGGCGTCGCGTGCGCGTGGATAAAGCGGCTCGACGCGCAGGCCGTCATAGGTCCGGGTGACGAGGCGTTTGTCGAAATCCGCGCCTTTGAGGGCTGCATCGACCAGTTTGCGCCATTCGGCGGCATCGGTCGGCGGGAATTCGGCGGCGAGGGGGAGGGATTTGGCGGTGCTCATGGCCGGCAAACTGCCATAGAAGAAGCCATCTCGCTATTGCGATATGACAAGCCGGGGGCGGGACCGGGCGGTCCTCAGGACCGCGGCGGCAGGCGCTCGATTCCGGCGGTATCGACGCCCCTTAGCGCCTCCTGCAGGTCGCGGCCGGCGATGGGGTGTCCGCCGGCGATTTCGGCGAGCGGCATCAGCACGAAGGCACGCTCGAACAAGCGCGGGTGGGGCAGGACCAGCCCCGGCTCATCCAGCGTCAGGTCGCCATAGGCGATGATGTCGATATCGACGGTGCGCGGCCCCCAGCGCTGCTCCTTCGTGCGGTCGCGGCCGAGCGCCCGCTCGACCTCCTGGACGCGCGCGAGCAGATCTATCGGTGGTAGCGTCGTGTCGACGGCGACGCAGAGATTGATGAAGGGCGCCTGGTCGGTGACGCCCCAGGGCGGCGTCCGGTAGTCGGACGAGCGCGCGACCAGCGCCACGCCCGGCGTGTCCCCCAGCATAGACGCGGCCCGGTCGAGCAAGGCACGGCTGTCACCGACATTGCCGCCGAGCGCGAGGTAAGCGCGGGCCGCCCCGGTGGTCATTTGGTCTTGGCGCGGCTGCGGGTGAGCGTGATGCCGACGTCGCTGAAGGTCGCGGCGATCGGTGCATGCGGCTTGTGGATCGTCACCGCAATCGTCCGTACGCGCGAAAAGCCGGCAAGCACGGCGTCGGCAATCGCGCCGCCGGCGGCTTCGATGAGCCGGAAGCGCTGGCGCGTGAAGGCCTTTTCCGCGCATTGCGCGACATCGGCATAGGACACGGTGTCCTTTACCTTGTCCGAATGCGCGGCATCCGACAGGTCGATGTCGAGGTCGAGATCGATCGTGAAGGTCTGGCCGACCTTGCCCTCATGAGGCATCACGCCGTGATAGGCGTGGAGCGCGAGGCCGCGGATGAAAATACGATCGGTCATGGCGCGCCTCCTTGTTCGATTGCGGCCAGCACGCGCAATGCCTGCACCGTCTCGGCGACATCGTGCACGCGCACGATCGCCGCACCCTGCTGCACGGCGTATATGTGGCTGGCGATTGAGCCGCCGATGCGTTCGGTCGGCGGTGCCGGGCTCACGGAATTGATGAAGCGTTTGCGCGAGGCGCCGACCAGAAGCGGTAGCCCGAAGCTGCGAAACGCGGCGGTATGCGCCAGCGTGATGATGCTTTGCTCCGGCGTCTTGCCGAAGCCGATGCCGGGGTCGAGCACGATGTTCTCGCGGGCAATGCCGGCTTCGGAGGCGATGGCGATAGACCGGGCGAAGAACGCCTCGACGTCGGCGACGATGTCGATCTTCGGATCGGCCTCATCGCGGTTGTGCATGACGATCACCGGAACGCCACGCGCCGCTACCACCTCGGCCATGTGGGCGTCGCGCTGCAGACCCCAGACGTCATTGGCGATGGTCGCGCCGTTGTCGAGCGCCCAGGCCGCGACCTCGGATTTGAGCGAGTCGATGGATACCGGCACGCCGAGCCGGGCGACGGCGGGCAGCACCGGCTTGAGCCGCGCCACTTCCTCGTCGGCGCTCACCGGCTGCATGCCGTCATAGGGCCGTGTCGACTCCGCGCCGATGTCGACGATGTCGGCGCCCTGCGCCACCATCTCCTCTGCATGGGCGATCGCGCGCCGGGGATCGAGAAACTTACCGCCGTCGGAGAAGGAGTCCGGTGTGACGTTGAGGATGCCCATCACCAGGGGCCGGCCGCGCTTCAGAAGTGCGGCAAGCGAATCCGGTGCCGTGGGTGTACTCGGCTCGAGGCTGCGGGCGGGCTCCAGAATACCTGACATGGGGGTGGCATGGCGCGGCCCAAGGCAGCCTGTCAAGCAGGCGAGGAAAGCGGGGCTTCAGAGACGGTAGGAAATTTTCAGCGGCAGCTTCTTGGCATGCTCGATCCAGCGCTCGACCACCTTCTCGGAGGGCAGGAACCGCACAATCTGATGTTCCTTATTGGCCTTGGCCATGGCTGCGGCGAGATTTTTGGCGTTGCGGTGCGCCAATTCCTTCACCGTATCGACGCCGGCACATTTAAGGAGCATTGCGTACTCCTTGCTGACACCTTTTACGCGCATCCGGTCGGCGCCATTGGCCCAGCACAAGAGCTGTTTCTCGTCGTACCGGGTCTTCTCGGCCAGCAATCTGCGACCCTTGACCGTGCTGGCCTTGTCGAGCAACGCACCCGTCGAACGGATCCCCGCCGACCTGAGAGCGGCGGCGGCCTGGCCGTCGATCCCCTGAATGTCGGTGATAGGATAGGACATGCGAAACTCCGGCCTCGAACAAATGTGCTTGGTATGGGAGAGCAGGTTGGCTCTGGATGACCGTTAGACGAACTGACTGAGGCCGGGGATCGAGCCCACGATTTCGCCGATCGCGTCTTCACCGATCTTTTCGCGGGCGAAGGCGATGGTTTCCCTCGTAACTGACTGCACCTGGCCCATAGTGAGGCCCGCCGCCATCATGCGGCTGCCGGCGCCCATCAGGCCGCCCATGGAAAACAGGCCGCCGCTGCTTTGCTCGGCCTTCAACAGCGTGTCGCCGCCGGGAAGGCTATCGATCAGCGCCTGGACTTTGTCTGCCGGACCTTCCTTCTGCAGGAAGTCGAGAATGATGCCGACGGATTTTTCCGCGGTTGCCTGGTCGATACCGACATTGGCGACAAGACGCGCAACCAGATCGTTCATGGTCTCCTCACTCTCCACGCTGTCGGTGGAGTTTAAAAATCATATTGAACGTTTTGTCGACCTTGACAAGCATGATGCTGCGCTCGGCGCGCGAATGTTGATGCACATTGTGTTGCTGCAACTGATACGGCACAGAATACCTGCGGGCTGTGACGGCCGTCACAACGGTGTTGGCCGCGACTTGATCGGTAATTGCGTCAAATCAGATGTAACATCTTGCGTTTGCAGCGGCTTCATTGGCATGTCTGCAGCATCGTACACAACCGATATGGCGTTTTTGATGCAACGCCTTCCGGCGCGGGGCGCCGTCTTGACCGATATCGCTTAAGAGTATCTGAATGTTCGCAACGCAAACGCAGGCAACGAAAGTCGAAGACCCGGTTTTTGTGCAGCCTTTGTGTTTCGCCGCGACGAACGATGTGAAAGGACCGAATGATGAGCACGCTCGAGGCCGTTTTGGCCCATATCGACCGCGATATCGACCAGAGCGTGGAACGGTTGTTCGCATTGCTGCGGATCGCGTCGGTATCGACCGATCCGGCATTCGCGGAACAATGCCGCGCGGCGGCGGAACACGTCGCCGCGGACCTCGACACCATCGGTTTCGACGCCACCGTGCGGCCAACCGCCGGGCATCCGGTCGTCGTCGGCAAAGCGAGCGGCGCCAAGTCGAATGGGAGATTGGCGCCGCATGTCCTGTTTTACGGCCACTATGACGTCCAGCCGGTCGACCCGCTCAACCTCTGGAAGACCCCGCCCTTCGAGCCGCGCATCGAAACGATGGCGGACGGCCGCAAGATCATCGTTGCGCGTGGCGCCTGCGATGACAAGGGCCAGTTCATGACCTTTATCGAGGCCTGCCGTGCTTACAAGACGGTGACCGGCAAGTTGCCGATCAACATCACGGCCATGATCGAGGGCGAGGAAGAGTGTGGCTCGAAGAATCTGCCGGATTTCGTCAAAGACAATGCCGCCGAACTCAAGGCCGACTTGGCGCTGGTCTGCGATACGGCAATGTGGAACCAGAATACGCCGGCGATCACCACCTCGCTGCGCGGCCTCATCTATGAGGAGGTCAAAATCACCTGCGCCGACCGCGATCTGCATTCCGGCCAGTTCGGCGGCGCGGCGCAGAATCCGATCCGTCTGCTCGCGAAAATTCTCGGCGCTATGTGGAATGACGACAACCGCGTCACCATTCCCGGCTTCTATGATGGCGTCGACGATCTGCCCTCGGATATCAGGGCAGATCTCGCCGCACTTGACCTCACCGAAGAGAAATTCCTCGGGCCGATCGGCCTGAAGCATTCGGCCGGCGAGAAGGGCCGGCTGCTGATCGAGCAGATCACGACGCGACCGACCGCCGAGATCAACGGTATCATTGGCGGTTATACCGGCGAGGGCGCCAAGACCGTAATTCCGGGTGAGGCTTCGGCGAAGGTGTCATTCCGCCTCGTCGGCCGGCAGGACCCCGACAAGATCAAGGAGGCCTTCCGCCAGTTCGTCCGCGACCGGCTGCCGGACGATTGCAAGGTCGAGTTCGGCAATTTCGGCGCCAATGCCGCGCTGCAACTATCCTTCGACAATCCGGCACTGGTCCGGGCGCGCGAGGTGCTCGGCGAAGAGTGGGGCAAAAAAGCGGTCACGGTCGGCGCGGGCGGCTCGATCCCGATCGTGTCGGATTTCAAGAGCGTGCTCGGCATGGATGCGCTGATGGTCGGTTTCGCGCTGGACGACGACCGGGTGCACTCGCCGAACGAAAAATTCGACCTCAAGTGCTTCCACAAGGGCATCCGCTCCTGGGCCCGTATCATCGACGCGCTGGTGCAGGGCTGACGAAATCTGCGCGAGGGTGGGATCATCTGTCACGTCGGCAGGTGTATGCTGTCATGTAACCGTAGCGACCCGGCGGCATTGTTGCCCGCTTGGGGAAAGCGCGAGTGTATGATGACAGGGCCATGAGCGATAAAGACGACCTGAAAGGAAAAGGCAGCGGGAGCCAGGATTGGCTCGAAGCCGAGCTCGCCGACACGATCGACGAAGATTTCGAGCTTGAACTGTCCGAGCCGGCACTGACCGAGGAATTGCGCAAGGTCTACAAGGGCACGCATCCGCCCGGGATCGACCGTCGCTACTATTTCCAGAATCTGCTGCGCCTGCAGGGTGAGCTGATCAAGCTGCAGGACTGGGTGGTCGCCAGCGGCAAGAAGATCGTGGTTCTGTTCGAAGGTCGCGACGCCGCCGGCAAGGGCGGAGTCATCAAGCGCATTACCCAGCGGCTTAACCCGCGCGTTTGCCGCACCGTGGCGTTGCCCGCGCCGACCGATCGCGAGAGGACACAGTGGTACTTCCAGCGCTACGTTGCGCATCTGCCGGCAGCCGGCGAGATCGTGCTGTTCGATCGCTCCTGGTACAACCGTGCCGGCGTCGAACGTGTCATGGGCTTTGCTTCTGCCGATGAGGTCGAGCAGTTCTTCCAGGACGTGCCGGGATTTGAGCGGACGCTGGTCCGTTCCGGCATCACGCTGATCAAGTACTGGTTCTCGATAAGCGACGAAGAACAGCAGATGCGGTTCCTCATGCGCATCCACGACCCGCTCAAGCAGTGGAAGCTGTCGCCGATGGACCTTCAGTCGCGGGTGCGCTGGGAGGATTACACCAAGGCCAAGGAGGACATGTTCGCGCGCTCCAACATTCCGGAAGCGCCGTGGTACATTGTCGAAGGCAATGACAAGAAGCGGGCGCGGCTCAACTGCATCGACCATTTCCTGTCGCTCGTTCCGTACGAGCCGGTGCCGGACAAGGAAATCACGCTGCCGGAACGCGTCTTCAACCCCGATTACGAGCGCAAGACGCTACCGCCGGAACTGTACGTGCCGGAGAAGTACTAGGAGCGCTTCCAGGCGAAGTGGAAACCGGTTCGCCGTCCGGAAGCGACCAAAAGATCCGTTATTTGCGGGCTAGCGCCATCAAACCGCGGAAGGCGTCCGGGTCGGACAGGATCGAGCGTTTCTCTCGCGCCGTGAGCAGGGTCATTGCCTGCCCGAGGCTCTCGAATTCGGCGAGTCTGGCCTTGGCGATGACGAGGTCGCGGTCGATGTCGCCGGGCGGGTGGGGCGGTGGCGGCGGCAACTGGCTCAGATGCGCCTTGACCACATCGGGGTGTTCCCGCAGCACTTGCTCGATCGTCGCATCGGCGCTGCCGAGTTCGCTGGCCAGAGTATTGGCGCGCACCAGTACGGCCGGCGGGGTGCGTTCTTCCGGAGCCACCATCACGATGCCGAGGCCCTTGCGGACGGTGAGCGCCGCGAGCGGCATGGCGAGCGACAAGCCGACCGTCACCGGCGTCATCCATAGGAACAGCGAGAACGACACCGCATAGGCAGCGGCTGCGAGCAGGAGGCCGATCAGCGTCAGCGGGCCGTAGCGGCGCATCAGCTCGGCGAAAGGCAGACTGCCGTCGTCGCGGCGCTGCACCTGCCAGCCGGAATCGCGGCCGGCGAGCACGCTGAACACGGCGGAAGTCTGGAATACCATCATCGCCGGGGCGATCAGCGCCGACAAGATGATCTCGACGAAGACGCCGGCGATCAGTCGGAGGCCGCCGCCAAAGCTGCGCCGCTCGTTGCCGCGGAATAGAGCTGCGATGAGCGCCAGCAGTTTCGGCAGGATCAGCATGCCCATGGTCGCGCCGAACACGTAAGCCGCGCGGATCGGGTCTTCCGCCGGCCATACTGGAAACAACGCAAAGCCTTTCGGGAAATACTCCGGCCGGATGAAATGCGCCTGTAGCGATATCAGGATGCCGATGATGAGGAACACGAACCACAGCGGTGCGGTGATGTAGGCGCCAATGCCGATGAGAAAATGCAGCCGCGACACCGGGTGCAGGCCGTGCGACGCCAGCACCTTCAGATGCTGCAGGTTGCCCTGGCACCAGCGCCGGTCGCGCGCGGCGAATTCGGTGATCGACGGCGGCGTCTCCTCGTAGCTGCCCGGCAGGCTCGGCGCCATGACGATGGCCCAGCCGCCGCGGCGCATCAGCGCCGCCTCGACGAAATCGTGGGACAGGATATGACCGCCGAACGGCTTGCGGCCGGTGAGCTCGGGCAGGGCGGCATGGGCCGCGAAGGCTTTGACGCGGATCGCGGCGTTGTGGCCCCAGTAGTTGCTCTCGGTGCCGAACCACCAGGCGATACCGCGCGCCAGCATCGGCCCGTACAGCCGTCCGGCGAACTGTTGCAGGCGCGCGAAGATGCTGGCGCCATTGACGATCACCGGCAGCGTCTGCACCAGCCCCACATCCGGATGCCGCTCGAGCGCGGCCGCGAGCCGCACCACGGCGTCGCCGGTCATCAGGCTGTCGGCGTCGAGGATGACCATGCTCTCGTAGGCGCCGCCGAAACGCCTCACCCAGTCGCCGATATTGCCGGCCTTACGGGCGACATTGTCGCGGCGGTGGCGATAGAAGATCTGTCGGCTGCCCGAGCGGGCGGTCAGCGCCAGATACTGCTCCTCCTCATTGAGCCAGATGTCCGGATCGGTGGTGTCGCTCAGGATGAAGACATCAAAGCAATCGGCTTGGCCGGTGTCGGCGATCGACTCCCACGTTGCCTGAAGGCGCGCGAACAGTCTTGTCGGATCTTCGTTGTAGGTCGGCACCAGCAGCGCGTGGCGTCTATCGAGGCTTGGCAGCGGCGCGTGTGGATCGATGTCAAGCGACGTGTCGGGGCCCGCCAGGGTCAGCACGAAGCCGGCGAACGCATTGGCGAACGAGAACGCAATCCACGCGAACAGAACGACGAACAGGACGAGAATGGCGCCTTCGAGCACCGTCAGCGACGACACCGAGAGCACGAGATACATCTGCTCGGCGGCGACGGCCGTCATTGCGATCGTCGCCAGTGCGACGAGAGCGCGGCGCAAGCCGAGGCGGCGCGGCCGCAGATCGGCCGGTGGGTCCCGGCGCGTTTCGCCCCGCAGCGCCTGATCCGGCATGTCGATTGGCTGCTCTGGCGGCAGAAACGACGGTCCGTTACCCGGCGACAACGGCGGGGCGTTGCGTCTTAGCAGAGCGGCGTTTGTCACGGCGTCCATCGATAGACCCAGGTTTCCGAGAGCGCCTGGTCGTTCTGGAACAGGGCGGCGCGCAATTCGACCACCGGGTTCTTTTCAGGATCGAGGTTGAACGACAGCCGCCAGCCGCCCGTCTGCGGGTTGGGTTGGGTCACCACGTTTCTGATCTTGCCGAAATTGGCGCTGACCTCGCCGCGCACCGCCTCGGGCTTCAGGTTCTTGAGCTTGTCGCCGGCGATATCGAGCACGAACAGCCGGCCTTCGCCGGCCGCGCCACTCATGGTCTTGACGAAGCGCGCCAGCGCAGCGTCCGGTTTGCCTTCGCCCCAGTGCAAACGATAGGTGAAGTTGTGTTCGCTCTTGGCCTTGAGCGCATCGTTCGGCCGCCAGAAGGCGACGATGTTGTCGTGCACCTCCTCACGGGTCGGAATTTCGATCAGCCGTACTTCGCCATTGCCCCAGTCGCCGATCGGCTCGACGCGCAGGCTCGGCCGTTTCTGGAAATGCGATTCCAGATCCTGATAGGCGGCGAAGTCGCGCTGGCGCTGGATCAGCCCGAAATTGCGCGGATTGGTGTCAAAGAAGCTCGAGATCTGCAGGTCGGTCGGATTGGTGAGCGGCCGCCACAACGTCTCGCCGCGCCCGTTGTGGATGGCAAGGCCGTCGGAATCGTGCACCGCCGGGCGGAAGTCGTCGACGCCGTTGCGGTCGTTGGGGCCGAAGAAGAACATGCTCGTCATCGGCGCAATGCCGGCCTCGGCGATGTCGGCGCGCGGATAGACCGACATTTCGACGTCGTAGATCGTCGCTTCGCCCGGACGGATGGTGAAGCGATAAGCCGCCGCGGCGCTCTTCGAGTCGAGCAGGGCATGCACCACGATCGAGGTCGCGTGCTTCTGCGGTTTCTCGATCCAGAAGGCACGGAAGGCGGGAAACTCCTCGCCCTTCGGATCGGCCGTGTTGATGGCGAGGCCGCGTGCCGACAGGCCGTAGGTCTCGCCCTTGGCGACGGCGCGGAAATAACTGGCGCCGAGAAAGACGCCGACCTCGTCGTAATAGTCCGGCCGGTTGATCGGCGCGTGAATGCGGAAGCCGGCAAAGCCGAGGTCGGAGCCCGGGTCCGGGCGCGCGACGTCTTCGAAGGTAAAGAGGTCCGGCGAGTAGAGGATGGCGCTCGCCTGTCCGTCCGCGACCTCGTAGAGGTCAACGCGGCCGCTGTACATGAAGCCGCGATGAAACATCTGCACCTGGAACGGCAGGCCTTCATTGCGCCACAGTGCGCGCTCCGGCACGAAGCGGATTTTGCGATAGCCGTCATAGCCCACGTCCTTCAGCGCCGCCGGAATGTTCTGGTCGGGCGGGGTGAACGGCTTCTGGGCGAGATCCTTGGCCATCTGCCGCAGGCTTGCCGGATTGAACGGCACCGGGCCGCGGCGCGGCGGCGCCGCGGTGCCCTGTTGAGGCGCGCCGATGACGACATTGCGCAACGGCAGCGCGGCGGCCGCCGAAACGATGGCCGTTGTCGCCAGAAATTGCCGACGATTCACGAAAAAATCTCCCGTTGCGGAAGGCGCGCGGTCCCGGCCACCGGCGCCTGAGGCCACAATCCAGCACGTTCAATGCAGGGGAGAGACTAGAGTTCCATACAACGTCGGTCGTCGAACGGCCCGGGCTACTTCTTC
>JAEZEY010000495.1 GCA_023432845.1 Pseudomonadota bacterium | reverse complement strand
CTTGTAGCCCGCATGGAGCGCAGCGGAATGCGGGGACACCATTCCCGGATTTCGCTGCGCTCATCCGGGCTACGGAACTCGGACAAGCCCTGCATGACGGTTATCGTTTATGGCGCCCGTTGCCGTTCGCCTTTGGATGGCTCTTGCCATTCGCCGGTTTCTTGAGAAACGCGGCGCATAGTTCGGGATCGAACTCGCGATAATCGTTTGTGATCTCGGCGCCCTTCGGGATGGTGCGCGACGCGATCACATAGCCGCCGCGCAAGATCGTGTTCGGCTTCTCGGCGTGGTTCATGTGGTGGTCGTTGTCGACCGTGAACAGAATTTCGCCATCGACGCGGTAGGCGTAGTTCGCCAGGAAATCGCGCGCGGCCTTGGGCAGCTTCGCGAACTGCTTCGGCGTGTAGCAGCGGTCGAAGCCCTCGACGAAGCGCCAGATCTTCGTACCCCTGGGAATGCGCTCGGCGGCGAAAACGCCGAGGCCATGGATCGCGCTTTTGTCGAGGTAGGTCTTGACCAACAGCATGGGACGCTTTCGTCGCGGCGATTGCCCGGTGCCGAATCGATAACAAATCCGTCATGCCGGCGGGAGAGGCGGCAAGCGCGCAGCACCCGCCTGTCCCCAACGGCGCGCGCCGAGAAGCCTATGCGTTTTTGGGCGCGGGCGGCTCGCCGTCCACCTCAACCTGCGCCGCCGGCAGCCTGATCCGGCAGATCACGCCCTCCGGCGCGAATTCAAGCGAGGCTTTGCCGCCGAAGGTGTCGAGGCTGCGCTCGATCAGGGCGCTGCCGAAACTCCGGCGCAGAGGAGTCATCACTTCCGGGCCGCCGCTTTCCGTCCAGGCGATCTCGAACGAATCGCCGTTCTTGTGCCAAAAAATGTGCACGTGTCCGGCCGGCCTGAGCAGCGCGCCGTATTTGGCGGCGTTGGTCGTGAGCTCGTGGAACACCAGGGCAAGCACCGTCGGCAGCTTGCCGAACAGCCGCGCCGGCGGGCCCGAGCAGGTGAAACGATCGGCCCCGAACGGCTCGACCTCCATGCCGAGCAGCATCTTCAATTCGATGCCCGACTTCTCGTCGCGACTGATGAAATCGTCGGCCGCCGACAAAGCCTGCAGCCGTCCCGATACGCTGTCCCAGATCTCCGGCTGGCCGCGCAGCTCGTGGCGCAGGATGGCGTAGATGGTGGCGAGCTTGTTCTTGACGCGATGGCTCAGCTCATCGACGACGATGCGCCGATACTTTTCCTCTTCGTCGATCCGCAACAGCAATTCGCGGTACTGATTGGCGGTCCAGACGATCAGCGCGCCGGCGAACAGATAGAGCGCCATGCTGATGAAATGGTTCTTGGACGCGACCGCCAAGACGAAGCGCGGTTCGAAAAATATCCACCAGGCAATGATACCGCCGAGCAGGGTCGCGGCCGCGCCGGCGGCGAGCCCGCCGACCAACGCGGCGAACAGCAGCGCCGGAATGTAAGTGGCGAAGTAAACCGAGTTCGGCGCCGCCAGATCGACAAGCTGGCGCGCCAGCGTGGCGGCGAGCACGCAGGCGATCGCAATGCCGTAGGCTTCAAATGAGCCGGGTCGGGGGCCGCGGCGCACCAGCGCATTCATGACGTTGGACATGCGGTGCATCAAAGCGGCCTCTTGGAACAATCAGCCTAACCGCTCGGACCACGCTTGCCTAGGTCGAGAAGCGCAAAGATCTGAGCAGGTTGCTGGAGTTTTGGCCAAGCGATCTAAACAACCGTTCGCCCAACCGCAGCGATGGGCGCCGCTAGGCTTCACGCCGGCGGGCATTGACGGCGAGCGACAGCAGCGCGCGCTGCGCGATGGCCTCGGCCAGCGCGGCGTTGCGCCGGGCTTCGAGCGAGGCTTCGGCAAGCTGGTTCATCGCCCGCAGCAAGCCGGCCGCCGACCACAGCCGAAGGGCCTCACCCACCTTGCGCTCGCGCGAGAAGTGCACCGGGGGGGCGCCGCGCTTCATGGCGAATTCGGCGGAGTCGCCATCGTCGATGGCCAACCGCATCTTGTGCAGGTTGGCGACGTGGCGGATGGCGGCGGAGATGATCGCCGCCGGCGACGAGCCGCCGGCGCGGGCCTTGCCGAATTCGGTTTCGACCTCGGCGGTGCGGCCAGCGAAGGTGGCGTCGAGGACGCCGTCGAGCGCCAGCGCGGAAGCGTCGGCTACCACCGCCATGACGTCGTCGAGCTCGACGCGCTCCTGGCCGCGGGCATAGAGCGCGAGCTTGCGAATCTCGTTGCGCGAGGCAGCGCGGTCGCCGCCGAGCAGGCCGATCAGCGCATTGCGGGCGTCGAGGCCGATGGACAAGCCCGCTTCGGTCATCTCGTCATCGATCAGGCGGCCGATCGCGGCGGCGTTATCGACATAACAGGGCAGCGCGGCCGCGGTCTTGGCCTTCTCGACGATGGCGCGCAGCGGCGACGATTTCTTCAGGTCGCCGGCCTCGATGATGATGCGGCATTCGTTCGACGGCGCGGCGATAACCTGCTCGACGGCGCCGGCGATGTTGCGCGAACCGGGCCGGACCAGTACGGCGCGGCGGCCGCCGAACAAAGGCACGGTGTGCGCTTCTTCGACCAGGCGGGCGGGATTGGCGGACAGGTCTTCGCCTTCGAGGCGGACGAAGGAAAACGGATCGTTGACGTCGTCGACCGAGGCCCTGACCAGCGCCTCGACGCGCTCGCGCACCAGTCCGGAATCGGGGCCATAGACCAGCACGACCGGCGTGCGAGGGTCGGGCTTGGCGACAAAGCGGTCGACGTCGGCGGCTTTGATGGCGGTCATGCTTCTTTCTTCCCCTCTCCCCTTGGGGGAGAGGGGACGCGAGCAAGCGGCGAAGTTCACGTCCCCGCGACGAAATACGACGCCAGCCGGTTGCGGATGTTCTCGGCGATCACCTTGGCGGCGCGGTTTTCGGCATCGCGCAGGCCGCGGTCGCCGGCGAAGCGCTGGAGCTGGCCGGGGATGTTGTAGGATACGCGAGCGAAGGTGTAGCTGGTGAATACGGTCTTACCGGTGGCGCCGTCGATCAGCGAATAGCTGGCGTTGATGCCGTAATTCTGGATCTCGGGACGCGCGCTGTCGATGTCGACGATGACCTGGCGCGTGCTCGCCGACATGGTGATCTTGAGCTTGTAGGCGCTCGAGGCCGCCGGGCCGCCGCCGGTCAGATCGAAGAGGAGATTGTTGCGCACTTCGACGGCCAGCCGGGAAAGCGGCGTGGCGGCCGGCGCGGCGATCTGCTCCACCTCGACCGAGGAGAGCCGGTCGGCGACATTCGAAGTTCCGTAGGCCGAGGCGCCGACGGCGGGGCTGTTTGCGCCCGAGCCGTACAGCGGCTGGAAGCAGCCGGCGGTGAGGCCGGCCAGAGCCAGGGCGAAGGCTGCCCGGATGAGGCGTGGGGCGCTAGACGACGACATTCACGATCCTCTGCGGGACGACGATGACCTTTTTCGGGCTCTTGCCGTCCAACGCCTTCTTTACCTCATCGAGGGCGAGAACGGCAGCCTCAATCTCGTCCTTGCCGGCCTCGCGCGGGATGGTGACGTCGGCGCGCTTCTTGCCGTTGATCTGGACCGGCAGGGTGATCGAGCTCTCGACCAGCAGCGCCGGCTCGACCTCCGGCCACAGTTCGGTGGCGACCAGGGTCTTGTGGCCGAGCGCGGCCCAGCACTCCTCGGCCAGATGCGGCATCATCGGCTGGAACAGCCGGACGAGGATGTCGCCGGCCTCGCGCAGGCTCCAGGCGAAATCCGGCGACGGCGCCGTTTCGGCCGAGCCGATGGAGTCCGACAGCGCGTTGGCGAACTCGTAGATGTGCGCGACGCAGCGGTTGAAGCGCAGCTTCGAGATATCGTCGCTGACATTGTTGAGCGCGCGGTGCGCCGCCTTGCGCAGCTTGAGCGAATCCTCGCCGAACGCGGACGGCTTCGCAGCGGGCGCGGCGACGTCGGCGACTTCGCCGATCAGACGCCACAGCCGCTGCACGAAGCGCCAGGCGCCCTGCACGCCTTCCTCGGTCCAGATGACGTCGCGCTCGGGCGGCGAGTCCGACAGCATGAACCAGCGCGCGGTGTCGGCGCCGTAAGAAGCGATGATGTCGTCGGGATCGACGACGTTCTTCTTCGACTTCGACATCTTTTCGATGGAGCCGATCTCGATCGGCTCATTGGTTGCCGTGACCTTCGCGGTGCGCGCGTCACCCATGCCCTCAATGGTGACGTTAGCGGGTTCGATCCAGTTGCCGGCCTTGTCGCGATAGGTCTCGTGTACGACCATGCCTTGCGTGAACAGGCCGGCGAAGGGCTCGTCCATGCCGATGTGCCCGGTCTTCTTCATCGCGCGGGTGAAGAAGCGCGAATAGAGCAGATGCAAAATAGCGTGCTCGATGCCGCCGATATATTGATCGACCGGCATCCAGCCATTGGCAACCTTCGGCGTCGTCGGCGCGGTCTCGTTCCACGGATCGGTGAAGCGCGCGAAGTACCACGACGAATCGACGAAGGTGTCCATGGTGTCGGTCTCGCGGCGCGCATCGCCGCCGCAGGGCGGGCACTTGACGTTCTTCCAGGTCGGATGTCGGTCGAGCGGATTGCCCGGTTTGTCGAAGGTGACGTCGTCCGGCAGTTTCACCGGCAGGCTTTCGACCGGCGCCGGCACCACGCCGCACTTGTCGCAGTGGATGACCGGGATCGGGCAGCCCCAGTAGCGCTGACGCGAAATACCCCAGTCCCGCAGGCGGAAATTGACCTGGCGCTGGCCGACCGGACGGTTGCCGCGCGTCGTCGCGGCGAGCTTGTTCGCGACGGCGTCGAATGCCTTGTCCGGCGTCATACCGTTCAGATCGATGACGTCGTTCTTCGAATTGAACAGCGTGCCATCACCGTCATAGGCGGTGTCGGTGACGACAAACGTGTTCGGGTCCTGGCCCGGCGGCAACACCACCGGCGTATTGCCCAGGCCGTATTTGTTGACGAAGTCGAGGTCGCGCTGATCGTGCGCCGGGCAGCCGAAGATGGCGCCGGTTCCGTAATCCATCAGGATGAAGTTTGCGACGTAAACGGGCAGCGTCCAGTTCGGATCGAACGGATGCACGGCCTTGATGCCGGTGTCGAAGCCCATCTTCTCGGCGGTGTCGATCGCTTCCTGCGAGGTGCCGATGCACTTGCACTCTTCGATGAAGGCGGCGAGCTGCGGATTCTTTTTCGCCGCGGCCTGCGCCAGCGGATGATCCGGCGCGAGCGCCAAGAACTTCGCGCCGAACAACGTGTCCGGCCGCGTGGTGAAGATCTCAAGCTCGCTTTCGCTGTTTGGCGCCGTCGCGGCGTCGAGCATGAAGCGGACCAGCATGCCTTCCGAACGGCCGATCCAGTTCTTCTGCATCAACCGGACTTTTTCCGGCCAGCGATCGAGTGTGTCGAGCGCTTCGAGCAGCTCTTCCGAATAATCGCTGATCTTGAAGACCCACTGATACAGGTCGCGCTGCTCGACCAGTGCGCCTGAGCGCCAGCCGCGGCCGTCGATCACCTGCTCGTTGGCGAGCACGGTCTGATCGACCGGGTCCCAGTTCACCTTGCGATATTCGCGCGCGACCAACCCCGCCTTGAGGAAGTCGAGGAACATGCGCTGCTGATGCTTGTAGTACTTCGGATCGCAGGTCGCGATCTCGCGCGCCCAGTCGAGCGACAGCCCCATTGACTGGAGCTGCTTCTTCATCGCCGCGATATTGGCGTAGGTCCATTTTTTGGGGTGGACCTTGCGGTCGATGGCCGCGTTCTCGGCCGGCATGCCGAAGGCGTCCCACCCCATCGGGTGCAGGACGTTCATGTTCATCGCCCGTTTGAACCGGGCCACCACGTCGCCCATGGTGTAGTTGCGCACGTGCCCCATGTGGATGCGCCCCGACGGATAGGGGAACATCTCGAGGATGTAGGCCTTGGGCTTTGGCGAAT
>JAEZEY010000478.1 GCA_023432845.1 Pseudomonadota bacterium | reverse complement strand
ACATCGCCCGCACCTGCCACGCCCATCCGACGCTGCCCGAGGCGGTGAAGGAAGCCGCCATGGCGGTGGCCAAGCGCGCGATTCATATGTGAGCTTTCCTTTCCCGCGATTGGAAGAGGAAGGTTCTCAAGCCCGCGGATGGGCGCTGGCATAAACCTCCAGCAGCCGCGCAGTATCGACGGCGGTATAGATCTGCGTCGTCGACAGCGACGCGTGGCCGAGCAATTCCTGGATCGAACGCAGGTCGCCGCCGCGCGCCAGCAGATGCGTGGCGAAGGAATGGCGCAGCGCATGCGGTGTCGCCGTCTCGGGCAGGCCGAGCGCGCCGCGCAAGGTCGCCATCGCCAGTTGCACGATGCGCGGCGACAGCGGTCCGCCGCGCGCGCCGAGAAACAATTGCCCGTCTGCCGGCAGGTCGTAAGGGCAGAGTGCGATGTAATCGTCGATGGCCTTCACCACCTGCGGCAGCACCGGCACCATGCGTGTCTTGTTGCCCTTGCCAGTGACGGTGAGGACATCTTTGCCATTCGCGTCGCCGCGCTTGAGGCCGAGCGCCTCGGAGATGCGCAGGCCGCACCCATAAAGCAGCGCCAGCACGGCGGCATCGCGCGCCAGAATCCAGGTCTCGCGATCCTCGCCGGCGCGCAGGTCGATATCGGTCATCTGTTTGGCCGCCGACGCGGCGAGCGGCTTCGGCAAGGTACGGCCTGCCTTCGGCGCGCGGATGGCGGCGAGCGCACCGACTTTGCCCTTGCCGTTGCGCTCGAGGAAGCGGACGAAGGAGCGGGCCCCGGCCAGCGAGCGCATCAATGTGCGGTTACCGGCGCCATCGGCCCGCCGCGACGCCATGAAGGCGCGGACATCGGCCGGCGTGATCTTCGCCAGCGATTTCAGCGACGGCGGCCCGCCGAGATGCTTGGCGAGAAAGCCGAGGAACTGGCCGACATCGCGCTCATAGGCCTCCAGCGTTTTCGGCGACATGCGCCGTTCCGCGCCGAGATAGGCGCGCCAGCGGCCGATTTCGGCGGCTGTGTCGGGGGCGATGGCGAGCGGGAGGCTCATGGTACGCGAGAGCCTAAGTGGGCTTTCTTAATAACCCGGAATCGGCCAGACCCGACCGCATGATCCCGAAAAGTGGGAACCGGTTTTCGGATAGGATCATGCGGAAAAAGTAAAAAACCATGGCAACCCGTGTCGTCGATGTTCTGGTGCCGGTGGCGCTCGATCAGGCCTATTCCTACCGGGTTCCGGCGGGGATGGAGGTCGCGCCCGGCGATGTCGTCGCCGTGCCGCTCGGCCGGCGCGGCGAGACCGTCGGCGTGGTCTGGGCCGAAAATCCTAACCCGGCGCCCGGCCTGCACAACCGCCTGAAAGACATCGAGGCCAAAATCGACTTGCCGCCGCTCAGGGACGAGCTGCGCACCTTCATCGCCTGGGTCTCCGGTTACACCTTGTCGTCGCTCGGCATGGTGCTGCGCATGGCGCTGCGCATGGGTGACAATCTCGGCCCCGCGCGCGAACGCGTCGGGGTGCGCCTCGTCGGTCCGCCGCCGCAGCGTATGACGGTGGCGCGCCAGCGCGTGCTCCGCGCGCTCGGGGACGGCATGGTGCGCGCCAAGGGCGATGCCGCGCGCGAGGCCGGCGTCTCCACCGGTGTCATCGACGGCCTGGTCGATGAAGGCACGCTGGAAACCGTGGTGCTGCCGCCGGAGAAGGTGGCGCGACCGCCCGATCCGGACTTCCGCAAAGCCGAGTTTTCGTTGGGCCAGCTCGCCGCCGCCGATGCGCTGCGCACCACCGTCGATCAGGGCGGCTACACCGTGACTTTGGTCGATGGCGTCACCGGCTCGGGCAAGACCGAAGTCTATTTCGAAGCCGTGGCCGAGAATATCCGCAAGGGCCGGCAAACCTTGATCCTGATGCCGGAAATCGCGCTCACCGGTCAGTCGCTCGATCGCTTCACCGCGCGCTTCGGCACCAAGCCGGCCGAATGGCATTCGCAACTGTCGCCGCGCCTGCGCGCGCGCACCTGGGCCGCGGTGGCGGAAGGCGAGGTCTCTGTTGTCGTCGGCGCGCGTTCGGCGCTGTTTCTGCCCTATGCCGATCTCGGCCTCATCATCGTCGATGAAGAGCACGAGCAGGCCTACAAGCAAGAAGACGGCGCGCGTTACAATGCGCGCGACATGGCGGTGGTGCGCGGCTCGATCGCCAGGATTCCCGTGGTGCTCGCCTCGGCGACGCCGTCGGTCGAATCCGAGGTCAATGCGCGCAAGGGCCGTTATCGCCGCCTGCATCTGCCCGAGCGCTTCGGCGGCGCGTCGTTGCCGCATGTTGAAGCCATTGATCTCACGCGCGAAGGCCCGCCGCGCGGCCGCTTCATCGCGCCGCGTCTGGCCGAAGCGGTGAACAATACGCTGGAGCGCGGCGATCAGGCGTTGCTGTTTCTCAATCGCCGCGGCTTCGCGCCGCTCACTCTATGCCGCGCCTGCGGTTTCCGCCTGCAATGCCCGAATTGCGATGCCTGGCTGGTCGATCATCGTTTCCGCAAAAGGCTGATCTGCCATCACTGCGGCTACAACATGCCGCCGCCAGAGGCGTGCCCGAACTGCCACGCCACCGAAAGCTTCGCCGCGGTCGGGCCCGGCGTCGAGCGTCTGGAGCAGGAAGCCGCCGAGCTGTTTCCCGACAAGCGCATTCTCATTCTATCGAGCGACGTCGTCGAATCGATGGAGCGCCTGCGGCAGGAGCTAGACGACGTCGCGGAAGGTAAATTCGACATCATCGTCGGCACGCAACTGGTGGCGAAAGGCCATCACTTTCCCAAGCTCAATCTGGTCGGCATTATCGATGCCGATCTCGGCCTCGGCAATGGCGATCCGCGCGCGGCCGAGCGCACATTCCAACTGCTGCATCAGGTGGTCGGCCGCGCCGGGCGTGAGGACAATCGCGGCGTCGGCTTTTTGCAGACGCATCAGCCCGAGCATCCGGTGATGAAGGCGCTGATCCTCGGCGACCGCGAGAAGTTCTACGAAACCGAAATCGCGCTGCGCGAGGCCTCGGGCTATCCGCCGTTCGGCCGGCTCGCCGGCATCGTCGTCTCCGCCGACGACAAGCACGACGCCGAAGGCTATGCCAAAGCGTTGGCGAAGTCCGCGCCTTACGATGAGGCGGTGCGCGTGCTCGGGCCGGCCGAAGCGCCGTTCGCCGTGGTGCGCGGCCGCCATCGC
>JAEZEY010000476.1 GCA_023432845.1 Pseudomonadota bacterium | reverse complement strand
AAGTTAAGCCGGGCCGGTCAATCTCAGCCCTGTTTTCCCGGAGAAAGCGAATGCTCGCCCGTGCGCTGGCTGTCCTTGTTCTTTCGACCGTCGCCTTTGTCGCGACAGCCACTGCACAGGGCAGCGGCCCGGTGCGGGTGTCGTCGGGGGTGCAGTACGAAATGATCGGCCGGTGGGATGCCGACAAGCTGAACAAGGTGTTGACCGACGAGGCGCCGAAGTTCTTCGGCGTCAGCGTCAAGTACAGCCCGGCCCGGAACGCCGTAAAACTCTACCGCGTGACCTACAATTCGGTAGTGCCGGAGCGCGGCAACAAGCCGATCGTTGCGACAGGCCTTATTGCCGTTCCCGATATCGCCGGCACGTCGTTTCCGCTGGTGTCGTATCAGCATGGCACGGTGTACGAGAAGACGCAGGTGCCATCCTTTCCGGATCAGTCACCGGAGACGCAGCTGATGCTCGCGCAGTTCGGCGGGCAGGGTTACATCGTTATCGGTGCCGACTATTTCGGCATGGGGTCATCCAAGGAGCCGGAAGGCTACATGGTCAAGGCCAGCCACCAGCAGGCGACCTATGACATGCTGATGGCGAGCCGCGCCGTTCTCGCACATATGAATTTGGAAAGCCCTAAGTTGTTCATCGCGGGCTGGTCGCAGGGCGGCTTCGTTACCATGGCGTTTCTGGAAAAGCTCGAGGCCGCCGGCGTCAAGGTCGATGCCGCGGCCACCGCAAGCGCGCCGGTGGACATCTTCGTCGCGCTCAACGGCTTCCTCAACTTTCCGCGCAAGATCGACGCCGATTGGGTGAACTCGCTGTTTATTCTGTCGTCGTTCTCGTTCGAGAACTACTACGGCGTGCCGGGGCTGGCGCGGTCGCTGATCGCCGACGAGTATTATGACGTCGCGCGCAAGGCCTATCTGCGTGAGCCGTTCAAACCGGCCGATGTGCCGACCGACCTGCGCAAACTGCTGAAAGCGGATTACTTCAATCCGCAGTATTTTGCCGACTCCGCCTATGGCAAGCTTGTTGCGCGGGCAACGGCCTATCGCTGGATCATCAAGTCGCCGACGCGCAACTACTACGGTGAGACGGACGAGGCGATCTCGACCGGCCTGGGCCAGCTCGCGGCGACCTACCAGCACGCCGTCGGCAATGGTAATAGTCAGGTGCAGGCGGTCTCGACCGGCGCGACCTCGCATCGCGGCACTTATGCGACGGCCGTGCCGCAGTGGAAAAGTTGGTTTGACGGAGTTTTGACGAAGTGACGAGCGAGTTGACGCGCGCATGGATGATGGACCCGGAGGAGCCGCTCTGCGGCGAGTTCCGGGCCGGCAATGGTGATCGCGGCGAGCGGCTAAAGAATGAGTTCAACGTGGTGGAAGACGCGCTGTGCCAGTGGCGCATCCGCTCGACCATCGTGGTATTTGGCTCAGCACGCGTGCGCGAGGACGGGCCGGGGCGTCATCCATTCTGGTATCAGCAGGCGCGCGCCTTCGGTCGTATCGCCTCGGAACACGGCGGCGCGCTGCGGCCGCGCGGCCAGATCCACGATAACGTGATCGCGACTGGCGGCGGCCCGGGGATTATGGAAGCGGCGAACCGCGGCGCGCGCGACGCCGGCGCACCGTCGATCGGCTTCAACATCGAACTGCCGTTCGAGCAGGCGCCAAATCCCTACACGACGGCGGATCTGACATTTCAGTTTCATTATTTCTCGATCCGCAAGATGCATTTGGCCATGCGCGCCAACGCGTTGGTGGTGTTTCCCGGCGGGTTCGGCACACTGGACGAGTTGTTCGAGATTCTGAATCTGCGCATCACCCGCAAGGCGCCGCCGGTGACCACGATCATGGTCGATCGCGCGTTCTGGAAATCGGTCGTGAATTTCGAGGAACTGGCACACAGCGGCATGGTCGATCCGGCCGAATTCAATGCCTTCGATTTCGCGGACGATGCCGGAGAGGTCTGGGCCAAGCTCGCCGCGACCGATCTGACGTCACGCTACGATGATGTGCCTGTACATACGGCGAAATAGCTGTCAGCGCGGCCGCGCCACCGCGCGCACCTTGCCGGCGGGCCCGCCGCCGCAAAAGAACGTGTTGCAGCCGTTGGATTCGAGGCCGGCGACGACATGTCGTGGGTGCGTCACCACGATCGCTATGACGCCGGCACGGTGAATATGGCATCGTGCTGTGGCGCGCAGGCGCACGGCTGAGGCCATGGACCATGCGGAGGTGCGCGACCGACAGGGGAGCGGCGATGCCGCTCCTGGACTAGCGTGGGCTCTCGGTTACGCGGCCGCGCCGCTGTTCGCGGCGATGGCGCTATGGAGCGGTCTATCCGCCAACACGGTGGACGTACTCTGCACGTCGCTGCATGACGGCTCGCCTCTTGGCGGCATGGGCGTGATGTATGCGCTGATGAGTCTGTTCCACGCCGGACCGTGGCTGCGGCTCATTCAGCGCCGATGATCATGCGGGCCGGCGCTTGTCGCCGGCGTCGAGCTTGTGATGCCGTCAAGATGCGGTGAGTTGGCCGGTTCGTTGCCATGCCAGCGCTGCGAGCCAAAGCCATGCCAGAACGGCAGCGATGTAAAAGGCGATGCCCGGCGCGACCCTGCCGCTGACGCCGGCGGCGATGAGCGCCGGCATCGCAAGCCCTGCGAACACGGAAACCGCGGCCCAGCCGGGCAGTCCGGCATGCCAGAAACCGGTGGCGAAAACGAAGCAGGCGACGATCAGCGAGCCGAAGGCCAGCATGAAACCAACGCTGTGCAGTTTGGCTCTGGTGTCCATGACGGGTTGCAGATCGGCCGGCGTGCCGGGCGGAAAGCCGAGACCGGCTGGGGCGGGGAAGACGCCGGCCAGGATGAGGCCGGCGCCGTAGGCGCCAATCAGCAACGGTCCCCAGAGCTCGCCGCTGTCTCCGGCGTTACGCAAACCGACGGCGCACAGCACCGCCAGCACGCCGCTGCCGATGAAGGTCGCGATCATGATCCAGCCGCGATCGCCGAGACTCAGCATACTGATGGCGTGACGCTTCAGATCGAAGCCCGGTCGCGTAAAGGTCTCCACCGTCGAAACCAGCACGAAGCCGATCCCGGCGACCATGCCGGCGAGGACAAGCCAGCGAACGATATCATGACGCTCCATGAGCGGCCCCTTGCTATACGATGGCGCGGAATCTGAAAGTCACGGAGCCGGCTTGAAGCCAGCCTTGATGAACGCAACCATCTGCGTCACCACCGTGCCCCAGCCGTCGTGGAAGCCCATATCTTCGTGCTTCTTGCGGGCCTCTTCGTTGCCGTGCATCGCCACTGCGGTGTAGCGGGTGCTGTCGCCGTTGCCGTCGAGCAGGAGATAGGCGGTGAAGAACGGATTTGACGCTGGTCGGTAATCCGGCAGCAGCGTGTCGGTGAAGACGAGCCTCTTATTGGGCACCACCTCGAGATAGCAACCGACATTTTCGAACTCCTGGCCTTCAGGGCCGCGCATTATCGAGCGGAAGATGCCGCCCGGACGCAGGTCGATCTCGCATTCCGTCACCATCCACGGCTTGGGACAGAACCAGTGCCTGAGATGCTCCGGCGTCGTCCACGCCTTCCAGACCAGATCGACCGGCACATCGATATTGCGCTCGAGCACGAGATCGAGCTTCGGGTCGGTTTTCGGCATGTGGATGGACGTCATTTCGCATCTCCCTTGCTTTTCAATTCGAGCAGATAGGCGTCGAGACGGTCGAGCCTTCGCTCCCACAGCTTTCGTTGTCTGCCGAGCCAGTCCTCGGCGGCTTTGAAATTCTCCGGCGCCAGCGCGTAGGTGCGCACACGCCCTTTCTTTTCCGAGCGCACCAGGCCGCAGCCTTCCAGCACCTTCATGTGCTCAAGGAAGGACGGCAGCGCCATGCGGTAGGGCGCAGCGAGGTCGGTCATCGAGGCGGGCCTGGCGCTCAGTCGCTCCAGCACGTCGCGGCGCGTCGGGTCGGCCAAGGCGCGGAATACGCCGTCGATCGCGGCCTGTTGGGCGGCGGAGCTATGCCGCGATGCTGGGGGTGCTGCGGGCGCTTTCATGGCCGCATCCTAGGCTGCTTAAAGACTTAGGTAAAGACCTAAGTATTGTCTCCCGGTGGTGGCAAAGCGGCCCTCGGCCTCGCTCTTGATTTGGCGGCGAAAGAACCGGAACCTGCCGGCGAGCGGAATCAACGAGACTGCGTCCCCATGCCCATCATCATCTATGGCATCAAGAACTGCGACACGATGAAGAAGGCACGCGCCTTTCTCGACAAGCAGAGCGTTGATTATGCCTTCCACGACTACAAGGCCGCAGGCATCGAGAAGGACAAACTCGAGAAATGGGTAAAGAAGGTGGGCTGGGAGACCTTGCTCAACAAGGCCGGCACCACCTTCAAGAAGCTGCCCGACAAGGACAAGGAAGGCCTGACCGAAGCCAAGGCCATCAAATTGATGCTGGCGCAGCCGTCGATGATCAAGCGTCCGGTCCTGGAGATCGGCGGCGGCAAGATCCTGGTCGGCTTCAAGCCGGACGCTTACGAAGCGGCGCTGGGCTAGTCTTTTCCGCCGCCATGGCCAGCAATTCGCGTTCTGCTTGGCTGATCCAGCGCTCGCGGTGGCGCACGGCGTAGAACTGCCGCTTCGGCAAGGCGAAGTTCAGCGCCACGAGTGCGCCGGACGCCAGCGCGTCGGTCACCGCCAACCGCGACAAGGCCGCGGCGCCGGCACCATGTTCGACGGCGGCGCGCACCGCCTCGTTGCTCGGCAGCTCCAGAATGATGTCGAGCGCGCCCGGATCAAGACCGAGCGCGGTGAGGGCATCCTCGAAAATCGAGCGCGTCGCCGAGCCGCGTTCGCGAAACACCCAACGCATCTCTTTCAGATCGGCGGCGCGCAACGGCGGCCTGCGCTTCGGCACCCGGCCGGCCTGGGTGACGACGACGAGCTGGTCGTCGGCAACAGGGATTACTGTCAGTGCCGGCTCGTCGATTTCGCCTTCGACGAAACCGAGATCGACGGCGCTGTCGCGCACCATGGCGGCGACGGTCTCGGTGTTGCCGACCGTGAGCTTGAGTGCGATGCCGGGATATTTCTCGCGATAGCGCGCCATCAGCGGCGGCATCCAGTAGCTGGCGACGGTCTGGCTGGCAGCGAGGCTGAGCGAGCCGCGCTTGAGGCCCGCGAGATCGGCGAGCACGTTTTCCGCCGCCGCGGCGCGGGCCAGCACCGCGCGCGCCTCGACGAGGAATAGCCGGCCGCTTTCGGTCAGTTCGATGCGCCGGCCGACGCGATCGAAGAGCCGGACTCCATAGCGCGCCTCCAGCGCGCTCACCGCGGCGCTAACCGCGGACTGCGTGAGGTTGAGGGCGCGGGCGGCCTGCGTGACGTGTTCGCGCTCGGCGACCGCGGTGAAGATGCGCAGCTGTTCCAGCGTCATGCTCATGCGGTCGCGCTCATGGTCCTATGCGTAAACGAGTTTGATGAGGATCAGGCTCAAGGCCGAGATGAACAGCGAAGCGGCAAGCCCGAGCAGCAGCGGGCGCAGCCCCTTGCGCTTGAGCTTGGCGATGTCGGTCTCGAGGCCCATGGCCGCCAGCGCGACCGACAACAGGAACGCCGTCGCCGGCACAATGAAGTCCTTGGTGGCGGCGGGAATAGCGACCAGGCTGTTGACGACGATCAGCGCGATAAAGCCGAACACGAACCACGGCAGCGGCGGCGCCTTGCCCGCGCCCTTGCTCGCGCCGATGCGACGGCTGGCGATGACGCCGAGCGCGATCACCAGCGGCGCTAGCAAAATGACGCGCGACAGCTTGGCGATGGTGCCGAAATAGCCGGCCTGTTCGCCGTTCTGGTAGGCGGCGGCAACCACCTGCGCGATCTCGTGGATCGAGGCGCCGCTCCACAGGCCGTATTCGTGCGGCGTGAGATGCAGCAGGCCGGGCAGCAGCGGATAGAGGAACATGGCGATCGAGCCGAACACGGTGACGCTCGCCACGGCGTAGGCGACATCCTCGTCGGGGCCTTGCGTCACCGTATTGGTCGCGATCACGGCGGAGGCGCCGCAGATCGAGGTGCCGGCGGCGATCAGTTCGGACAGCTTGCCGTCGACACCGATCAGCGCGCCGAACCACTTGGTGAAGAGGAAGGTTGCCACCAGGGTCGCGACGATGATGGCGACGCCGGTGGCACCCACCTCGGCCACCTGCGCGGCGGTCAGTTGCAGGCCGAGCAGGATGATGGCGAAGCGCTGGATGCGGCGCAGCGAGAAGGTGATGCCGGCCTTGGCGCGCAGCGGCGTGCCGACAAGGTTGTGGAAGGCGATGCCGATGAGGATGGCGAGGATCATCGGACTCAGGATCGAGACGCCCGGGATCAACCGCAGGCCGAAGGCGGCGGCGGCGATCGCGAAAGTGAGGGCGAGGCCGGGCAGAATGGCGGCCAGGCTGGCGCGCAGGCGGTTGGCCGCCGAAACGGCGGCGTCCGGAGCGAGGGCGGTCATGAGGGCATTTCCGGAGTTAACTTCGAGAGGGAATGCGCCGATCATGAATTAGTCCGAACGTTCGATCTAACTCATTATATAGCATATAATGTTCGATTTGAACGAACGAATATGCCGGCCCGAACGATCCCAGGAGGCAAGCCATGAAGCCGATCCGAAAGTCCGATTTCCCGGTGGCCGAAATCCGCCGGTTTCTCGAGCCGGGCCCCGTGGTGCTGGTGTCGTCGGCCCATAAGGGCGAGCGCAACATCATGACCATGGGCTGGCATACAGTGATGGAGTTTACGCCGGCGCTGGTCGGCTGCGTCATCGCCAGCGGCAATCATTCGTTCGAACTCATTCGTCGCTCCAGGCAATGTGTCATCAACGTGCCGACCGTCGATCTCGCGCGGGTGGTGGCGAGGATCGGCAACTGCTCCGGCGCCGACACCGACAAGTTCGCCAAGTTCAAACTCATGGCGGAGGAAGCGAGCGAGGTGAATGCGCCGCTGATCGCCGGGTGCCACGCCAATCTCGAATGCAAGTTGCACGACGGTCGGCTGATCGAGCGCTACAACTTCTTCATCTTCGAGGTGGTGAAGGCACATGCGCCGCGCACGCCAAAATATCCCAAGACCATCCATTATCGCGGCGACGGCCAGTTCATGGTGTCGGGCCGCGCACTGAACCTGCGCCGCCATTTCCGCCCGAGCATGCTGTAGGCCGTTCCGGTGCCGGTCTGTTGACCTGGGATCTAATCATAGATATAATATATCTATGATTATAGATTGGCTTGCGTAGGGTTATCGGAGCAGGCAATCCGATGAAACTCGGCGAGGGCGTCGAACAGGCGATCCACTGCGTGCTGTTGATGAGCGGCCTGTCGGAGACGGGCGTGCTGTCTGCTCAGGCCCTGGCGGAGTTTCACGGCGTGTCGCCGAGCTATCTGCTCAAGCATCTGCAGGCAATGGCCGGGGCAGGGTTATTGGAGTCCGTGCCGGGCCCGAAGGGCGGCTATCGCCTCGCCAAATCTGCCGACAGGATCACGCTGCTCGACATCGTGCTCGCCGTCGAAGGGCCGCAGCCGGCGTTCCGCTGCGCCGAAATCCGCCAGCGCGGACCGAACCCGGTCGCCAACCATTTCTTCAAGTCGCCTTGCGCGGTGAACGCCGCGATGCTCAAGGCCGAGAAGGTTTATCGCGCCGAACTCAAGAAGGTCACCATCGCCGATCTCGGCCGTGCCGCCGACCCCGCGCTCGGCAAGGCGATCACGGCGCGTAGCTGCGGCTTCTTCGATCTTCACGAACGCAACCGATCCACTGTTTCACCAAGGGAGTAGAGCCATGAAGAGCCGCTTCGATTTCGCAACCGTCGCGCCGGACGCCTATAAGGCGATGGTCTCTTTGGAGATGCATTGCAAGAACAGCGGACTGCCGATGCGGCTGTTTCACCTGATCAAGCTGCGCGCCTCGATCATCAACGGTTGCTCCTATTGCGTCGATATGCATTCGAAGGAATCCCGCGCCGACGGCCTGTCCGAGCAGTGGATCAATCTGGTGTCGGCCTGGCATGAATCCACCGTGTTCACCGACGAGGAGCGGGCGGTGTTGGCGTTTACGGATTCGCTGACGCTGGTGGCGCAGACCCGGGCGCCGGACGCCGACTACGAGGAATTGCGCCGGTATTTCTCCGAGGCGGACATCGCCAGGATCATCATGGTCATTGGTGCCATCAATGTCTGGAATCGCATCGCCGTCGGCACGCGGAAGAAGCACCCCGTGGACGCCGCCGCCAAAGCGGCTTGAGATAGCCAGCTGAGACAGGCGGATCGGGCCCAAGCGGGGCTAAATGCAGGGAAAAGCCTTGAAAACGGGCGCTTTCCCTGCCACATGCCCGGCTATGGACCAGACCGTTGCCAGCGCCGATTCGACCCCGAAATTGCGGAATTCCTCGCCCCTGGCGACCGAAGTCGACCGCCGCCGCACCTTCGCGATCATTTCGCACCCGGACGCCGGCAAGACCACGCTGACCGAGAAACTGCTGCTGTTCGGCGGCGCCATCAATCTCGCCGGTCAGGTGAAGGCGAAGCGCGACCGCCGCTCGACCCGCTCGGACTGGATGGGGATCGAAAAGGAGCGCGGCATCTCGGTCGTTACTTCGGTGATGACCTTCGATTATGAGGGCCGCGTCTTCAACCTGCTCGACACGCCGGGCCACGAGGACTTCTCCGAAGACACCTACCGCACGCTGACCGCTGTCGACTCGGCGGTGATGGTGATCGACGCAGCCAAGGGTATCGAGGCGCGCACGCGCAAGCTGTTCGAGGTGTGCCGCCTGCGCGACATTCCGATCATCACTTTCATCAACAAGATGGATCGCGAGAGCCGCGACCCGTTCGAAATTCTCGATGAGATCGAGAAGACTTTGGCGCTCGATACCACGCCGATGACCTGGCCGATTGGCATGGGCCGCGATTTCGCCGGCACCTACGACGTCCGGCGCGGTGACATGCGGCTGATGGTCGAGGATTCCAAGGACGCGCCGTCGCAGCCGCTCGATCTCAAGATGCTGGCGGCGAAGAATCCGATGCTCGACCCCGATGCGATCGCCGAGGAACTGTCGCTGATCAAGGAAGCGTGCAAGCCGTTCGACTTCGCCGCCTTCCGCGAGGGCCATCTGACGCCGGTCTATTTCGGCTCGGCGCTGAAGAATTTCGGCGTCAAGGATCTACTCGACGCGCTCGCCGAATTCGCGCCGTCGCCGCGGCCGCAGGCGTCGTCCGGCCGCACGGTGGAGCCGGAGGAGAGCAACATGTCGGCCTTCGTCTTCAAGATCCAGGCCAACATGGACCCCAATCACCGCGACCGCATCGCTTTCGCGCGGCTCGTCTCGGGCAAACTGCGCCGCGGCATGCGTGCCAAGCTGGTGCGCACCGGCAAGCCGATGACTCTGTCGGCGCCGCAGTTCTTCTTCGCGCAGGACCGTTCGATCGCGGACGAAGCCTTTGCCGGCGACGTGGTCGGCATTCCCAACCACGGCACGTTGCGCATCGGCGATACGCTGACCGAGGGCGAGGACATAAAATTTCTCGGCGTGCCGATGTTTGCGCCGGAAATCCTGCGCCGCGTCAAGCTCGGCGATCCGATGAAGGCCAAGAAACTGAAAGAGGCCTTGCAGCAGATGGCGGAAGAGGGCGTCGTGCAGGTGTTCCGCCCGCTCGATGGCGCGCCGGCCATGGTCGGCGTCGTCGGCTCGCTGCAGCTCGACGTGCTGAAGGTGCGGCTCAAGGACGAATACGGTCTTGAGATCGGCTTCGATCAGCCGGAATTCCAGCTGGCGCGCTGGATTTCCTGCGACGATGAGAAAAAGCTCAACGATTTCGTGCAGGCCAACTACTCGTCCTGCGCCGAGGACCTCGACGGCGACAAGGTGTTCATGGCGCGTAACCAGTTCATCCTCGACTACACCGGCGAACGCGCGCCCGGCATCGTGTTCAACGACATCAAGGATGTGAAGAAGAGCGAATAGTTGCCCCGGGCCGCACTACTGGGTTCCGAGAAACTGAAACGGCTTGGCGTCCTTGAAGTTCGCCGTCGCGTCGCCGGAGAAGGTGTGGTCCTGGTTCGGCCCGAGATCGAGCCACTTCACCTTGCCGGTTTCTTTGCTGAAGTCGACCTGCTTGAGATCGACCCAGAAGGTGTTCGGCGTCAGCGCGGATTCGAAAAAGTAGAGCTTGCGTTTGTGATCGACAACGCTGCGCCACCGCGTTGAAGAAATGTTCGGTTGGTTCGGCGTCGAGATGCCGTAAGGTACCGAGACGTTGCGGATGACGCTGAACACGCCCGCTAAAGCGAGGTTCGGATTCTCGAATTTGGGGATGGCGTTGATATAGAACGACGCGCGCGCGAAGCGGTCCGCGGCGCGGTTGGTGCCCGGCAACATCACGGTGCCGCCGATGTCTTTCCAGTAGGCGTTCAGCGCCAGTTGCTGCTCGAAGACGGGCGAGTTGGTCATCACCTGATACTTGCGGTCGTGATGAATGACGAGCTTGCCGTCGATATATTCGAAGATGGCGCTGTCGCCGCTCGCATCCGACAGTGACATGTGCAGCGTGGCCAGCTTGTTCTGGCCGGGCACGGTGTCGGTGACGATCGCGAACGGCTCGTCCTTAAGTGCCGCGACCGCCTCGGCGACGGTAGCGAAGTTGTCGAGCGCATACTGCGCCCAGGCGGCGATGGTCAGGCCCGGCTTGCTGCCGTCGAACTTCGGATAGCCGGACTCGACGAGCCAGAGCAGGTTGGCCGCCAGACCGGACTCATTCACGCCGTCGGTGGTCGAGATGTCATAACCGGAGGCAACGACGCTGCCGTATTTCGACGTCCACTTGATCGTATTGGGACCAGTCTCGCCGCTGCGTGCCATGCCGCGCGGAAATATCCACAAGTTGGAGGTGATATCGCTGCTCCAGTCCATGGACCGTGCGGTGATCACGATCCCGCTGTCGCCGAGATAGACGGCGCGTGTGCAGGCGTCGGTGACGACAGGAACGAAGGCCAGGGCGGTGGCGAGCGCACCGGCTAGCATTGGGCGCGCTTGAGGGCAGCGCATGGCGACCTCCTTGATCGTGAGGAGAGTATCGCCCCGCTGCCCTCAAACAGGCTACCGTATCATGGTGTTCTTTAGTTCACCTTCACGCCCGCGGCCTTGATTACTGGGGCCCAGCGGTCGATTTCGCCGTCGATGCGAGCGCGGAACTGTTCTGGCGTCGAGCCGACCGGCACCATCAACGTCTTGGCGAGCTTGTCCTTGACCTCGGGCATCTTGATGATGGCGACGACGTCCTTGTTGATGGCGGCGACGACCGGCTTCGGCGTGCCGCCGGGTGCGATCAGGCCCATCCAGGCTTCGGCGTCGACGTCGTTGCCGCTTTCCTTCAGCGTCGGCAGGTCGGGAATGTATGGCGAGCGTTCGGCGGTGGAGACCGCGAGCGCCTTCACCTTGCCTTCCTTGGCTTGCGACATTACCGAGATCGCGGGCAGGCAAGCCATCTGCGCGTCGTTGCGGATGACCGCGAGCACGGCTTCGGGCGAAGACTTGTACGGGATGTGTACGAGCTTGGTGCCCGACTTGATGGCCACGGCTTCCATGGCGAGATGCGACAGCGACCCGTTACCGATTGAGGAGAAGTTGTACTTGCCGGGATTGGCCTTCATCAGCGCGATCAGATCCTTCACCGAGTTGACGCCGAGGTCGTTGTTCACCGCGAGCACGCTCGGCTGGGTGATGAGCTGGGTTACCGCCGCGATGTCCTTCTTTGGATCGTAGGGCAGCGACGAGAACAGCAACGTGTTGATGGCCAGCGGGCCGCCGATGGAGATGCCGATGGTGGTGCCGTCGGCCGCCGCCTTGGCGACGGTGTCGGTGCCGGTATTGCCGCCGGCGCCGGCTTTGTTTTCGACGATGAAGGTCGAGTTCGGATACTGCTT
>JAEZEY010000365.1 GCA_023432845.1 Pseudomonadota bacterium | reverse complement strand
CCGCCCCGCGCCGGACGAGCGGGTCGCGGTGCTGGTCTGCGGCGGCAACACCACCGGGGTCGATTTCTCGGCCTGACAATGAATCTCGGCCTGACAATGAAAAAGCCCCGGCGCGGCGCCGGGGCTTTTCGCTTCATGACCGTGGGTCAAATCCATTCACGCCCGAGGGTCAGATCGGTCCATGACCGAGGGTCAAATCGATTCATGACCGAGGGGCAGGTTTACGGACAGAACCACATCGGGCCCACCATGATGCACCCCCGGCGATTCCAGTGGCGCGGACGGGCGTGATAGCGATGCCAACCGCGCGGCGCCGAATGATAGCGGTGACCGGCGCGATAGCGCGGCGGCGGTGCCACGTGCCGTCGATAATGACGACGATCATCGCGGCGATATTGCACATCGATGACGTGAGTCTGCTGCTGAGTGACGCCCTTCACCGGCGCGACGGGCGCCGCTGAAGCCGTCGAAACGGCGAAGCCGGAGATCAACAAGGCGGCAGCGAGATAAATGGCTCTCATGGAGCTCCTCCACTTCAAGTCGGGACGACACCAACGTTCAGGCCCGGAGAATGTTCAGTGACGGGGTGCCACTAAACATTCAACGCAGCTGCGCCATGAACCCTGCGCGCGACTAAATGAAAGCGGGCGATAAACGAGCGAGAGTTAACAAGGCGTTATGCGCATGCGCCGATGAACGGATGTTCAGAGAGCCGGGTCGATCGCCCGTTCAGAATATTTTCCAGGGCTGGCCTTCGCGGAGACCGCGCACCGGGCGGCATTGTAGCGTCGCCGACAGGCTGATATTCGAGGGCGCGCGCGGGTTGAGCGATTTCCCGCGCCCCTTTTCTGCCAGATTGAGCTAGCATTCCGCCACCATGGCCCAACGCCCGAAGAATCCTGAGCCGCGCCCGCAGCCGCGTCTCTATCTGGTCACGCCGGCGATCGCCGACGCCGCCGGCTTCGCGCCGATGCTCAAGACGGCGCTGTCGTCCGGTGACGTCGCGGCCGTGCTATTGCGGCTCGCTGACGGCGACGACCGCACACAGATCAATCGCGTCAAGGCGCTCGCTCCGGTTGTGCAGGGAGCAGGCGCAGCGTTGCTGCTGGACGGCCATGCAGGACTGGTCGCGCGTGCCGGCGCCGATGGTGCCCACATCGCGGCGGCCGACGTTTCCGATGCGCTGGAGGCGCTCAAACCGGACTGGATCGTGGGCGTCGGATCGGTGTCGAGCCGCCATGACGCCATGACTGCAGCCGAGGCCGGCTGCGACTACGTCATGTTCGGCGAGCCCGACGCGCAAGGCCGCCGCCCGCCATTTGAAACGACCCTCGAGCGGGTGGCTTGGTGGGCCGAAGTGTTCGAAATTCCCTGTGTGGCCTATGCCGCCTCGCTCGAGGAAATTCCGCCGCTGATCGAAGCCGGCGCCGATTTCATCGCCGTCGGCCACGACGCCGGCGACTGGATCTGGACCGACCCTGCCCGCGCCCTCGCCTCCCTGACGCCACACTTGAAATCGCCCGAGGCCGCGCTATGACTTTACCGCGCGCCGCGTTGATGCTGTCGCTCGCGCTCCTGGCCACGCCGGCGCTGGCGCAGAGCCGGGCGCCGGCCGCGCCGCCGTTGCCGCCGCCGCCCCCCAACAGCCAGGCGCCGGCGACGAACCCGAATACCGATATCGCCTATGGCGCTTTTCAGCGCGGCTACTTCCTCACCGCCTTCAACGAGGCCTCGAAGCGCGCCCAGCAAAACGATGCCGCGGCGATGACTCTGCTCGGCGAGCTTTACGCTAATGGTCTCGGCATCGGCCGCGACGACGCGAAGGCGGCGCAGTGGTACAAGATGGCGGCGGCGCAGGGTAACCGCGATGCGCTGTTCGCGCTCGCCATGTTCGCCTTCGAAGGCCGCGCCAGCGCCAACAATCCGTCCGAAGGCGCGCGGCTGCTCGGCGAGGCCGCCAAGCTTGGTCATCCGGTCGCCAGCTACAATCTCGGTCTGCTGTATTTGCAGGGCCAGCAATTTGCCCAGGATTTTGGCCGCGCCGCCGAACTGTTCAAGGTTGCCGCCAATGCCGGCAATCCGGAAGCGCAATACGCGCTCGCCACCATGTACAAGGAAGGCCGCGGCGTACCGAAGGACGTCAAGGAGGCGGCGCTGCTGATGGCGCGCGCCTCGATCGCCGGCAATGTCGACGCTATGGTCGAATTCGCTATCATGCAGTTTAACGGCGAAGGCACCGAAAAAAGCGAGACGGCCGCCGCCGATACGTTCCTGCGCGCCGCCCGCCGCGGCTCGCCGATCGCGCAGAACCGCCTCGCCCGCATCCTGATGGCCGGCCGCGGCATGGCGGCCGATCCGGTGGAAGCCATCAAATGGCACACGATCGCCAAGGCGGCCGGCGCCGGCGACCCCGAGCTCGATGTCTTCGTATCCAAGCAGACCCCACAAATTCGCGAGGCCGCCGATAAGGTGGCCAAGAAGTGGATGTCCACGCTGGCCGAAGTCGCGCCTTAACCGCCCTTTTCGGCCGGCGCTTGACGACAGGCAGCCAGCCGGGCAGACCCACCGTCATGCACCATTCCGCTCTGTTGAACGTCATGATCGCCGCGGCGCGCAAGGCCGCCCGCTCGCTCAAGCGCGATTTCGGCGAAATCGAGAACCTGCAGGTTTCGCTCAAGGGACCGGCCAACTTCGTTTCGGCAGCCGACCGGCGCGCCGAAGAAACGCTGTATGCCGAGTTGAGCAAGGCGCGTCCGGGCTATGGCTTTCTCGGCGAGGAAGGCGGCGTGCGCGAAGGTGACGACAAGACGCATCGCTGGATTGTCGATCCGCTCGACGGCACCACCAACTTCCTGCACGGCATTCCGCAGTTCGCGATTTCGGTCGCACTGGAACGCGAGGGCGCGATCGTCGCCGGTCTGGTCTACAATCCGGCGAACGAAGAGCTGTTCATTGCCGAGAAGGGCAAGGGCGCCTTCCT
>JAEZEY010000343.1 GCA_023432845.1 Pseudomonadota bacterium | reverse complement strand
CTCTCCCCACAAGGGGGAGAGGTGAAGGAAGACTCATGCTCACTCTCTCCTCCGAACCCACCATCGCCTCCGTGTTCGCGCCGAAGACGCGCATTCACGAGGACGGCACGGTGGAAGGCTATGCCTCGCTGTTCGGCGCTATCGACCAGGCGCGAGACATGGTGGTGCGCGGCGCCTTCGCGCAGACGCTGCGGCAGAAGAGCGTGCGGCGCGTGCCGATGCTGTTTCAGCACGACCCGGCCGAACCGGTCGGCGTCTGGCTCGAACTGCGCGAGGACGAACGCGGGCTTTATGCGCGCGGCCGGCTCATTCCGGAAGTGGCGCGCGGCCGCGAATTGCTGGCGCTGATCCGGAGTGGCGCGATCGACGGTCTGTCGATCGGCTTTCGCACCGTAAAGGGTCGCATCGATCCGAGGACGCGGGTGCGCGCGCTGCTCGCGGTCGATCTCTGGGAGATTTCCATTGTCACGTTCCCGCTGCTGGCGGGCGCGCGCGTGCATGCGGTGAAGGACGCTTCCTCCCGGCGTCCGTCATTCGCGCGCACGCGCGCGGAAGCGGAGTGGCGCGGGGTGGTGGGTGGCGAGAGCGCGACGGCCGTTGCCTCGCCGCGGCCGCTGGAGGCGCCTATGATGCCTTCACCGCCGCAAACCTTGCGCCGCCGAGCGCGCCTTCGCTGACGAGTTCGACGAAGCGCACATAGCTTTCATAAAAGGCGTCGTGACCGGACACGGTGCCGGCGGCCAGCGTTTCGCCGCGCAGCTTCTGATACATCGCCAGACGCACTTTGAGGATCTCCGCCCAGTCGGCGGTGAGATCGTCGACCGACGTCACCGTGAAGCCGGCGGCCTCGATCAATGTCGTGTAGGCGGGAATGTCATAGAGGTTGGTGGCGGCCATGCCGGCCCACATCAGCTCGGCGTCATCCTTGCCCAGCGGCCGGTGCGCGACCCAGTCGGTGAAGGCAAGGCGGCCGCCGCTCTTGAGAATGCGATGCGCTTCCGCCAGCGTTTTCGACTTGTCCGGCACATGCAGGAAAGCCTCCTGGCTGACCACCGCATCGACGCTTTGATCGTCGAGCGGCACCGCCATGACATTGCCTTCGATGACGCGGACGCGATCATTGAGACCGGCGAGCTGCGTCAGTTCGGTGGCGCCGCGCACGCGCGCCGGGGTGAGCTCGATGCCGGTAACGTCGGCGCCGTAGCGAGCGCTGAGATAACGCGCCGGACCGCCCAGGCCGGCGCAGAAGTCGGCGACGCGCATGCCGGGTTTGATGCCGGCGCGTTCCGCCAGTGCGTCATTGGCGGCAAGGCCGCCGTAGTGATCCTGATCGTGCGCGAATAATTCGTCCGGCGAAATGCCAGTCAGGTTGCCGCGCGTGGCGAGCAGCTTGGCCTTGATGATGTCGGCCGAGATGGGATGGCGCTCGTAAAAGTCGATCGCCGAACGGATTTCGGTGGTCACTTAGCGTTTCCTACTTTTCACGCGCCGTTCTTGTCGTCCGCCCGGCGCCGGCCGGCCGAGGATAGCGAAGTTTTGCCATTGTACCAGAGACATCCATTCAACAGGAGAGCCATGATGGATATCGATACGACCACGCTGGAGACCAAATCCTACGAAACCAAGTCGGGCATTCCGCACGACGCGGTGGTGACGCATGCCGAGATGATGCGCGCCTTCGAGGCCTTCAAGGAGAGCAATGACGAGCGCCTGGCGCTTGAGCAGAAGCGCGCCGGCGACGCGCTGATCGAGGACAAGCTCGTCCGCATCAACGCCGCGCTCGATGCCCAGCAGCGCAAGCTCGACGACATTGTGCTCAAATCGGCGCGGCCGGCGTTCGGCGCCGAGCAGAAGGCGGCGCGCAGCGCCCATGCGCTCGAGCACAAACAGGCCTTCGACGCCTATATGCGCGGCGGCGATGCCGCGGGTCTCGCCGCGCTGGAGGCCAAGGCAATGTCGATCGGCTCCAATGCCGACGGCGGCTACACCGTGCCGGTGGAACTGGAGAGCGAGATCGGCCGGCGTCTGACGGCAGTGTCGCCGATCCGCTCGATCGCCGGCGCGCGCACCATCTCGGGCAATGTCTACAAGAAGCCGTTCATGACGGCCGGGCCCGCGGTCGGCTGGGTCGGCGAGACCGACGCGCGCACGCAGACGGCGTCGCCGACGCTCGATCAACTGTCGTTTCCGGCGATGGAGCTCTATGCCCAGCCGGCGGCCACCGCGAGCTTACTCGAGGACTCGGCGGTGAACATCGAAGAGTGGCTGGCGCAGGAAGTGGAGGCCGTGTTCGCGGCGCAGGAGGGCACGGCCTTCGTCACCGGCGACGGCTCGAACAAGCCGAAGGGTTTCCTCGCCTACGACACCGTGGCGAACGCGTCCTGGAGCTGGGGCAATCTCGGTTTCATCGCTTCCGGCGCGGCCGGCGCATTTACAGCGTCGCACCCGTCCGATGCGCTGGTCGATCTGATCTATGCGCTGAAGGCCGGTTACCGGCAGAACGCGAACTTCGTGATGAACCGCAAGGTTCTCGGTCTCGGCACCACCGACCCGCTGAAGGGCGACGTGTCCGATTGGGCCATGATCGTGCTCACTGCCTATTTCGGCGGGCGCAGCCTGGAGAAGGTGGCGCGGATTCTGACGAGGCGGTAAGGTCCGCCCGCAATTTGCGGAGCCTTGCCACTCATGGATATCTTCGAAGCCGTTTCCTCGCGCTACTCCTGTCGCGCCTATCTCGACAAGCCGGTGCCGGAAGCAACTGTGCGCGACATCATCGAGCGGGCGGCGCGGGCGCCGTCGGCCGGCAACATGCAGCCGTGGCGTGTTTATGCGCTGGCGGGCAAGCGCGTCGAGGAGTTGCGGGCTCTGCTGGCGCCGCGCATGGCCAGCGAACTGCCGAAAGGCGAGGGCGTTGAATACACCATCTATCCGCAGCCGATGACGGAGCCGTATCGCGGGCGCAGCTTCAAGGTCGGCGAAATGCTCTACGAATCGATCGGCGTGCCGCGCGAGGACAAGGCGTCGCGATACCGGCAGTATGCCCGCAATTATGAATTCTTCGGTGCACCGGTGGCGCTGTTCTTTGCGCGCGAAAAGGACCACGATGTCGCGCAATGGGCCGATATCGGAGGCTATTTGCAGACCGTCGCCCTGCTGGCGCGCGGCCACGGTCTGCACACCTGTCCGCAGCAAGCCTGGGTATCGTTCCACAGGACCGTGCGCGCGTTCCTGAAACTCCCCGATCATTTGATGATCTATTCCGGCATGGCGTTGGGTTACGAAGACCCGTCGGCGCCGATCAATCAATGGCGTGCGCCCCGCGCGCCGCTCGAGGACTTCGCCTCGTTCGAGGGCTTCGAGGGCTGACGGTGCCTTGACAAGCCGTTCAGCCCGCGTTCACCGGCACGCTGATATTTCCCCCTCATGCCGGTTTCCCGCATAACCGCCGCATTAATCCTGTTCGGCTGCCTCATCGTCCCCGGAGCGGCGTCGCTCGGCGCCGACCGCTCGTCACGCGACTGTCTGACGAGGGCCGAGCAACGCGACGCCATTGTCGAGCGCAAGGCCATTCCGCTGGCCGCCGCCATCAAGGCGCTGCACGAGCGCGGCCGCCGCGGCGAAGTGGTGCGCGCCGAGTTGTGCCGGCGCGACGACAGGCTTGTCTACGAACTGACCTTGCTCGGCCGCAGCGGCAAGGTGACCCGCGCCGTGCTCGATGCCGGCAACGGGCAGCCAATCTCGGGGCTGTAAATCTCCCGCCATTCCCTCGCGACCGCGAAAAAGGCTTAATTTCCGCCGAGATCGCCGCTGTGCGTTTTCGGCTAGGATCGCTGGCCGAATGCGAATCGTGCGGAGAACAAAGTCTTGCGCCTCCTCGTCGTCGAGGACGATCCCGATCTCAACCGCCAACTGACCGGCGCGCTGTCCGACGCCGGCTATGTGGTCGATCGCGCCTTCGACGGCGAAGAAGGCCTGTTCCTGGGTGACACCGAACCCTATGACGCGGTGGTGCTCGATATCGGCCTGCCGAAGATGGACGGCATCTCGGTGCTCGAGGCGTGGCGGCGCAACGGCCGCACCATGCCGGTCCTGATGCTGACGGCGCGCGACCGCTGGAGCGACAAAGTGCAGGGCTTCGACGCCGGCGCCGACGATTACGTCGCCAAACCGTTTCATCTCGAGGAGGTGCTGGCCCGGCTGCGCGCGCTGCTGCGCCGCTCGACCGGCCACGCCAGAAGCGAATTCGAATGCGGGCCGGTACGCCTCGATACGCGCAACGGCCGCGTCACCGTCAACGGCAATCCGGTGAAGCTGACCAGCCATGAATACCGGTTGCTCGCCTATCTGATGCACCACAATGGCCGCGTGGTGTCGCGGACCGAACTGGTCGAGCATCTCTACGACCAGGATTTCGATCGCGACTCTAACACCATCGAGGTGTTCGTCGGCCGCATCCGCAGGAAGCTCGGCATCGATATCATCCAGACCGTGCGCGGGCTCGGTTACATGCTCGCGCCGCCGGGCAGTTGATCGCGATGCGCTTCAATTCCCTCGCGCTACGCCTGTTCCTGTCGGCTTCCGCCTGGACGGTTGCGATCCTGCTGGTCACCGGCATTGTTCTATCGTCACTCAACCGGCAGACGGTGGAGCGGTCGTTCGACCGCAGGCTCGGCGTTTATCTGCGCACCTTGGTGGCGGATGTCGCAGCACCTGAAGACGAACGCTTTCCGCAGGCGCTGGGCGAGCCCCTGTTCGAGTTGCCGCTGTCGGGCTGGTACTGGCAGGTCACCAAGCTCGGCGGCGCCAAGCCGGAGTTGCGCGCGTCGAGGTCGCTGTGGGACGGTGGCCTCCCGCATCTCGAGGACATGGGCGTTGCCGCCGGTCCCGACGGGTCGCGCCAAGGCTATGTCACCGGGCCGGAAGCGCAGAAGCTGCGCCTGGTTGAGCGCAACATCGATCTCGGCGATGAAGGCCGGTATGTGGTCGCGGTGGCTGGCGACGCTGCGGAAATCACCGAGGACGTCCGCGCCTTCGACAGGGCGCTGCTGATCACCTTCGCGATCCTTGCTGCGGTGCTACTGCTGACAACGATGTTTCAGGTGCGCTTCGGCCTGGCGCCACTCAAGCGCATCACGAACAGCCTCGCCGCGATCCGCTCCGGCAATGCCGAGCGCCTCGCGGGCGATTTTCCGGTCGAAATTGCGCCGCTGGCGCGCGAGACCAATGCGCTGATCGAAGCCAACAAGGGCATCGTCGAGCGCGCCCGCACCCATGTCGGCAATCTTGCGCACGCGTTGAAGACGCCGCTGTCTGTCATGGTCAACGAGGCGGCGGCGCGGCCCGGCGATCCCTTGGCTGAGAAGGTGGAGGAGCAGGCCGCGATCATGCGCGACCAGGTGGCGCGGCATCTCGAGCGCGCGCGCATCGCGGCGCGCGTGACTGTGGTCGGTTCGCTGACGGAGGTGGCGCCGGTGGTCGAGGCGCTGGCGCGCACCATGGAGAAGATCCATCGCGACCGTGCCATCGCCATCGAGGTCAGGGCGGTAGCTCCGGTCCGCTTTCGCGGCGAGCGCGCCGATCTCGAGGAGATGCTGGGCAATCTGATCGACAATGCCTGCAAATGGGCAGCGTCGCGGGTCGTCATCGAAGTGCTGGGCGTCGGCGTCGGCGTCGGCGAGGGGCAGGTGGTGCGCATCGTCGTCGACGATGACGGACCCGGGCTGACGCCGGCCGAGCGCGAGCAGGTCGCCCGCCGCGGCCGCAGGCTCGACGAGACCAAGCCCGGCTCCGGCCTTGGACTGTCGATCGTGGTCGAGCTCGCCGGGCTCTATGGCGGCGAACTCACGCTCGGCGCGGCGCCGATCGGGGGCCTGCGGGCGGATTTGACGCTGCCAGCGGGATAATCACAGTTGTGGGCGCCGGACTTTTGCCCCATTTGTTGCCTTTCGATAACAGTATAAGTTCCAGTCAGGCGGGATCGACCTGCCGTCCGCTCCATTGCATTCCGGGGGTCTCTTGATGTCCGCAACCAAGTTTCTTGCCATCGCCGCTGTCGGCCTGTCGCTCGCCGCCTGTGCGGGCAACCCCGACGGTTCGGGCCCCGGACCGCGCGAAAACACCGGCACCCTGCTCGGCGCCGGCACTGGTGCGCTTCTGGGCGCGGCGGTCGCGGGTGGCGGCACCGGTGACCGTCTGGCCGGCGCGGCGATTGGTGGTTTGCTCGGCGGCCTGATCGGCAACCGCATTGGCGCCTCGCTCGACGAGCAGGATCGCCAGCGGGCCTATGCGGCGCAGATGGACGCGTTGGAAAAGGGCCCGTCGGGGGCGCCCGTGACCTGGAAGAATCCGGACTCGGGCCGTTACGGTACCGTCGTGCCCGGCCCGGCCTATGTTGAGCGTGGCAGGAATTGCCGCTCCTACACGCACACCATCTATATCAGCGGCCAGCCGGAGACCGCACGCGGCACCGCTTGCCGTAATCCGGATGGCACCTGGACACCGCTGAGCTAAGCCACCACCGTGGCGGAACTCCGGCGTTTCGGGGCGATAAGGCCTCGAGACGTTGCCTTGCCGCGGCATGCTTAAGCGGTTCTTAACGGCCCGCGCGGTATCACAGCCGCTTATCGACCATGGTGGGCAAAGCCGGCGATGGCGGGCGCCGACACGATTGAACGACTCCAGAACTATCTGCGCGCGCTCGCGCCGCAGGCGCGCGTCATGTTGCTTGGCGAGTTCGAACGCAGTCTGCTGCGTGGCGAAGACCTCGGCGCTGCGGAGATCGTCCTGCAGGAGCTGCGCCGCATCGCGCGCGAGCAGCAGGCCGGTCCGCCGCGCATCGGCCACACCGCGCGCCTGTTCTTCAAGCCGCTCGAGCCCTTCCTCGTCGACGATCTCGGCCAGCACCGCCACCCGGGCCGCATCGCGCGCGCCTCGCTCGAGCCGTTGTGGACCTGGATCGGCCGCGATCTCCTGCCGCACGACACCTCGGAGATGGACGATCTCGTCAACACCGCGCTGCAGGCCGGTGATGACGAAAAGGCCCAATACCTCATCCGCACGCTGCAGGATCGCGTTGCTATCGCGCTCAACGACAGCATCCGAACGGCCGCGGTCGACGAGCAGGCGCGTCGGCGTTTGCTCGGACAGATCGGCACACAGCGCGCCGAGGAAGACGCGCAGACGCTGAAATGCGTGCTCAGGGCGCGCGACGGCCTCAACGCCATGCAGGCGCGGCTGCCGGTGCAGGTCGGCAATCTTTCCACCAAGACGCTCGACGAATACAAGGCGCTGATCGAAAGGACCGGTGCGCCTGGCACCGATATCTTCCTGTACTCATTGCTGACGGTGCGCAGCCGGCTGGCCGCGCCGTGGCAGCTCATTCGCTTTGGCGTCAAGGCCGCCGGCAGCGACACCGCCGCGCGCGTTGCCGAGACACCCTATGGTGTGTCGGTGAGTATCGTATTGTCCGAGCTCGAGCGTCAGGTGCTCGAATTGCGCGACGACCTGCGGAGCGGACGCGGCGTCGCTACCGGCGCGCGTCTCAATCACATACACGATTCCGCGCGCGGCTTGCGCACCGAGCTCGATCTGCCGGTCGACTCCACCTGGGGGCGCACCTTGTCCGGACTGCGCGGCCAGATCGGCGAAA
>JAEZEY010000031.1 GCA_023432845.1 Pseudomonadota bacterium | reverse complement strand
ACAAAGCCCCCGGGCCCCCAGCCCCCCACCAACCCGGCGCCGGCCATCGCCCACCAGGCGATCGCGGACGCCATCTGTTTGGCGTTGCCGGCATTGGCTTCGCGCAGTACGGCATCGAGGCCGACGCCGAACACCGTGAGCAGGATATGCACCACCAGTGCCGCGAACGCACCGCAGCCGATGGCCGCGGCGGAATGCAGTCTGCGCAGGATGTCGCTGTCCATGTTCCCTTGGGGCGATGTTGCTGCTACCGATGCCGAACGATCACGGCTTTAGGCTGTCATTTATCCTAGCGCAACGGCCGGGCCGGATCAGCGGCCCCCGGTCTTCAGAATGCCCTGGACCACCAGTTCATGATATTCGCGCTCCAGCGCGTCGAGCGCGGCACGACGGGCGGGCGTCAGGAGGTTAGGGCTGCCCTCGGCTTGGCCGGCGTCGTCGGCGGGCTGCGGAGGAGGGGCCTTTTTGAAAGAAAGACGCATGGCGGTTCCGGGAGCCGACTTCTTCCCGGCCAGAACTAGCTGAGTCGGCCCCTGTGGATAAGTCTCCTGAACGAGCCTGAACCAGAAGGCCCTTCAAGCTGTTAGTCTCGGCCGTGAGCAGGAGGGGAATCCATGGCTGCCGGCCGCGTCGTTGGCATTGTTGAAACCGACATTCCGGCCCGGCTCGACCGCCTGCCTTGGGGACGCTTCCATTCTCTGGTGGTCGCTGCGCTTGGCATCACCTGGATACTCGACGGCCTTGAGGTCACGTTAGCCGGCAGCCTCGCCGGCGCACTGAAGGCGAGCCCGGTGCTGCAATTCTCCAATACCGATGTCGGCATCGCCGCCAGCGCCTATCTCGCCGGCGCCGTGCTCGGCGCCTTGTTCTTCGGCTGGCTGACCGACCGGCTCGGCCGCAAGACGTTGTTTTTCATTACGCTCACTGTCTATCTCACGGCGACGGCGGCAACCGCGTTCTCGTGGAATCTCGTCAGCTTCGCGCTGTTCCGCTTCGTCACCGGGGCCGGCATCGGCGGCGAGTATGCCGCGATCAACTCGGCCATCCAGGAACTGATTCCGGCGCGCGTGCGCGGCTGGACCGATCTCGTCATCAACGGCAGTTTCTGGGTCGGCGCCGCGCTCGGTGCGGTGGCTTCGATCGTGTTGCTCGATCCGGCGGTGATCGATCCCGAGCGCGGATGGCGTCTCGCCTTCCTCCTCGGCGCGGCATTGTCGGTGGTCATTTTCTTTATGCGCTTGTGGCTGCCGGAGAGTCCGCGCTGGCTGATCACGCATGGCCATGTCGACGAGGCCAACCGCGTGGTGGCGTCGATCGAGGCGCGCTTTGCGAATTTGCCGCCGGCCGGCGACCTGCCGCGGGTACGGATACGCACGCGGCGCTCGACGCCGCTCACCGATGTCGCACACACGCTGTTGATCCGATACCGGCAGCGCAGCCTCGTGGGGCTCAGCCTGATGGCTTCGCAGGCGTTCTTCTACAACGCCATCTTCTTCACTTACGCGCTGATCCTCACCGACTTCTACGGCGTGCCGGCCGATCACGTCGGCTGGTATCTGCTGCCCTTTGCGGCCGGCAATTTTTTCGGGCCTGTGCTGATCGGCCGCTTCTTCGATACGATCGGGCGGCGGGTGATGATCGCCTTGACCTACACGGTGTCGGGCATTCTGCTGGCGGCGACCGGCTATCTCTTCATGCATGAGATCATCGGCGCCGAAACCCAAACCTTGTGCTGGATGGTCATCTTCTTCTTCGCCTCGGCGGCGGCCAGTTCGGCCTATCTCACGGTGAGCGAAACCTTCCCGCTGGAGCTGCGGGCGTCGACGATCGCGGTGTTCTACGCGTTCGGCACCGGCATCGGTGGAATTGCCGGGCCCTGGTTGTTCGGCGCGCTGATCGATACCGGCTCGCGGATCAGCGTGTTCGGCGGCTATCTGCTCGGCGCGGTGCTGATGGTGCTTGGCGGTCTCATCGCGTGGCGCTGGGGAGTCAACGCCGAGCGCAAGCCGCTCGAGACGGTGGCGCGGCCGCTGACTTTCATCGATTGACGTTCAGCGTCCCGGGTCGGGAAACAGTTTTCTCTCGAGCCAGCCGACGCCGGCCAGTATGAAAAGCGTCAGCGCAACGCCGATGATGACGAGATGCCAGGCCGCCAATGCGCAGGCGATGCCGATTGCGGCCGTCACCCATACCGACGCAGCGGTGGTCAGACCTTGAACCGTTCCGCTCTCCTTGTCGCGCAGCACCACGCCGGCACCGATGAAGCCGATACCGGTGAGCACGCCTTGCAGCACGCCCTGGACGACGCGGCTCAGCGCATCCGGATGCTCGTCAAGACCACGGAAATCGATGGCGGTCATTGTCGCCAGTGCGGTGCCGACCGCGACAAGCGCCAGCGTCCTGATGCCCAGCGGCTTGCCCTGCATCTCGCGATTGATGCCAATCGCCATTCCGGCGCCAGCGGCGGCGAGCAGGCGGAGGATTTCGTCCCAGGTGTTGGCGTCCATGGCGCGTCAACAAGACCAGGCCGCCGAAAGTTCCATCGGCGCCGGCGCGCCCCGCATCAGCGCGTCCGGGCGCGCTGTCTGCGAGCGGTCGATTTGTTAGCGATCTGTTTGCCCGCCGGCTTGCTGCCGGCCTGCTTGGCACTCAGCCTGAGCGCCTCGCGGAAATCCGCGGTGCGCCCGTATTTCTTCAGCAGGTCGCGGAAAGCCTCTTCGGTGATCTCGTCGAGGTCTTTCATCTGCTCGCGCGCCATCAGCGAGATTGCGTCCCAGGTGGCGCGATCAATTCTGATGCGCTTGCCGACGAGATCGTCGTCAACGGAAGAGCCGCGCGGTTTGGCGCGGCTCTTGTTGTTCTTCGTCGTGGTTTTCTTGCGGGCCATGCAGCCAGCATAACGCGCCAGAGCCGACTTGGCTCCGCGTGTCGTCAGCCCTCGCCGATTTCCTTCAAAATCTCGGCGGTGTGCTCGCCGAGCCTGGGCGAGGGGCGGTCGCTGGCGGCGCGCCAGCCGTCGATGACGATCGGCGTGCGCACGCCCGGAATCTTCCCGGCCTTCGCGTCCGCTCTGGGATATTCCAGCTTCATGCCGCGATGAATGACCTGCGGGTCTTCGAACACCTGCTCGACATTGTTGATCGGGCCTGCGGGAACGGCCTGCGCTTCGAGCTGAGCGAGCAGGTCGTCGCGCTTCATCTTCGAGGTCAGCGCCGACAGCTTGCCGATCAGTTCATCGCGCCGCGTCAGGCGGCCGGTATTGTCGGCATAGGCCGGATCGCTGCCCAGTTCCGGCGCGCCCAGAATATTGCACAGCTTGACGTACTGCCCGGTGTTGCCGGTGGCGATGATGACGTGGCCGTCTGCGACCGGGAAAACCTGGTAGGGCACAATATTGGCGTGTGCGTTGCCGATGCGCTTCGGGACCTTGCCGGATACGAGGTAGTTCAACGCCTGGTTCGACAACACGCCGACGGTGGAGTCCACCAGTGCCGTATCGACGTAGCAGCCCTTGCCGGTGGTCTTGCGTTGATGCAGCGCAGCAAGCATGCCGATGACCGAATAGACGCCGGTAAAAATGTCGGACATCGGAATACCGATACGCGTCGGCTCGCCGTCCGCCATGCCGGTGAGGTCCATAACGCCGCCCATGCCCTGCGCCATGAGGTCGTAGCCGGCGCGCTTGGCATAAGGGCCGTCCTGGCCGAAGCCGGTGACCGAGCAATAGATCAGTTGCGGGAATTCCTCCTTCATGCTCGCATAATCGAGCTTGAACTTGGCGAGACCGCCGACCTTGAAGTTCTCGATGAGAATGTCCGACTTTGCCGCCAGCTTGCGGACGATGCGCTGGCCTTCCGGGTCCTCGAAATCGAGTTCGATCGAGCGCTTGCCGCGGTTGGCGGCGTGGAAATAGGCGGCCCCGAGATGGTCACCTTCCTTGCTCTCGACAAAAGGCGGGCCCCACTGGCGGGTATCGTCGCCGGCGCCCTTGCGCTCCACCTTGATGACGTCGGCGCCGAGATCGGCCAGCGTCTGTCCCGCCCAGGGACCCGCCAGGATGCGGGCAAGCTCGAGGACACGGATGCCTTGGAGCGGCTTGGACATGTTCTAATCTCCGGGAACTTGGTAGGGCAGGTCGGTGGCGCTTATAGAGGCATCGCCCCAGGCTGGCCATACCGGAATTTCCCTGAGCGACAAGGGGTTGCGCAGCTGTTCCCCGCCGCGCTATGCCCACTTGCCGTATCGGCGGCTCATGTCGCCGCGCCGCAAATTCTGTAGCAACCGCTATTCACGAATGCGAAGTTGCGTGGGACAAAACCGCCCCACAACAAAAGACTGAACATCGAGATGGAGGAAAATCGGATGACCAAAAAACTTACCACCCTGCTGGCGGCCGCGGCCGTCGTTGCGCTGTCGGCCTCGGCACAGGCCCAGATCACCATGAAAGCCTCGCACCAGTTTCCGGGCGGCAAAGGCGATCCGCGCGACGAGATGGTGCAGATCATCGCCAAGGAAATGAAGGCGGCCGGCGTCGACATCCAGGTCTATCCTGGCGCGTCGCTGTTCAAGCCGAACGATCAGTGGAACGCGCTGGTCAACGGCCAGCTCGATTTCGCCGCTTTCCCGCTCGATTACGCCTCGGGCAAGGTCGGCGCCTTCTCGGCCACCCTGATGCCCGGCCTGGTGCGCAACCATGACCGCGCCGCGCGTCTCAACAGTTCGCCCTTCATGAAGGAGATCAAGGCCAAGATCGAGAAGGCCGGCGTCGTCGTTGTCGCCGATGCCTGGCTCGCTGGCTCGGTCGCCTCGAAGAAGGGCTGCATCCGCAAGCCGGACGACATTAAGGGCCAGAAGGTCCGTTCGGCCGGTCCGACCTTTGCGCAGATGTGGCAGCAGGCGGGCGCTTCGATCGTCAACATCCCGTCGAACGAAGTCTACAACGCGCTGCAGACCGGCGTTGCCGACGGCACCGATACGTCGAACGGCAGCTTCGTCTCGTTCCGCATCTACGAGCAGGTCAAGTGCGTCACCGCGCCGGGCGAAAACGCGCTGTGGTTCATGTACGAGCCGGTGCTGATGTCGAAGAAGAGCTACGACAAGCTCTCGGCCGACCAGAAGAAGGCGCTGATGGCCGCCGGCAAGAAGTCGGAAGAATACTTCAACGCCGAAAGCCGCAAGCTTGACCAGAAGATGGTCGATACCTTCAAGAAGAACAATGTCGAGGTCGTTACGCTGACGAAGGAAGAGTACGACGCCTGGATCAAGATCGCCCAGCAGAGCTCGTACAAGGTGTTCGCCAGCGAAGTGTCGGACGGTCAGAAGCTGATCGACGCCGCTCTGGCCGTGAAGTAATCGGCATCCGCTACCGATCGGCCGGCCTCGTGCCGGCCGATTTTTCATGAGAGATCTACCGAGGGAACCATGGAACTCTTCACCCGCATCGTGCGGTGGCTTTCGGTGGCGTTAGGGCTGTTCGCTGCGGCGCTTACGGCCGCCGCCGTGGTCATTGTCTGCCAGATGGTATTCGTCCGCTACGTGCTGAACGAGACGACGATCTGGCAGACCGATTTCGTTACCTACAGTCTCGTTGCGGCGACCTTTTTCGGCAGCCCTTATGTTCTGCTAACCAAGGGGCACGTCAATGTCGATGTTCTGCCGATCTATTCCGGCCCGCGCGTGCGCTGGTGGCTGGCCTTCTTCGCGGTGACGGTCTCACTTCTGTTCGTCGTGGTGATGACCTGGCTCACTTTCTCGTTCTGGCTCGAGGCTTATGAAAACAACTGGCGCTCGGACTCGATGTGGCGCGCGCGGCTGTGGATCCCCTACATGGCCATGCCGATCGGCCTGGCCATCCTGTCTCTGCAATACATCGTCGACTTTCTCGACCTGGTGACGGGGCGCGAACCGCCCTTCGGCATCACCGGCGAGGGCCCTGCCGTTTCGATCAAGGAGACCGGCGTATGAGTCCGGCCATACAAGGCATTCTTGTTCTTATCGTCACCATCGCCGTCTTCCTGACCGGCGCCCCGGTCGCCTTCGCGCTCGGCGCGGTGGGCGTCGCCTTCCTTGTCATCTTCCAGGGACCGGCGTCGCTGCACGTCGCCGCCGAGACGCTCTATTC
>JAEZEY010000283.1 GCA_023432845.1 Pseudomonadota bacterium | reverse complement strand
GCATCGAACAGGCCGTGATCCTGCGTGACTTCGTCACGCGCGCCGAGGCCTATGGCGTCGACTACAACATCGTCGAAGCCGTCGACCAGCCCTGGAAGATCTTCGAAGGCGGCGTCGGCCCGTATTGGGGCATGTACAATGCTTCGCGCGAACCGAAATTCTCGTGGATCGGCCCCGTCACCGATCCGGATCACTGGAAGCTGGCCGCCATCGCGCTGCTGGTCAGCGTGCTGCTGTCGCTACCGATCCTGACTTTGGCTGGCGCCTCGTTCTGGCAGGCAACGACGCTTGCCGCCGCCGCCAACGCGGTCGGCGCCTGGTCCGCTGCCCTTTTCGGCTACTGGTACGGCCACTACTTCGTGCCCGGCGCCGCTTTCGCGCTCGGCCTCGGCACCTTGCTGCTGATCCCGCTGATCCTGATCGCGCTCGCCCGCATCGAGGAAATCGCGGCCATCGCCTTCGGCCGCAAGCCGGCGCGCCTCGTGCCGGTCGCGCCGCCGCTGGCGCCGGATATGCCGACGCCGAAGGTGTCGATCCATATTCCGGCCTATCGCGAGCCGCCGGAAATGCTCAAGCAGACGCTCGATGCGGTGGCCGCGCTCGATTATTCGAACTTCGAATGCGTCGTCGTCGTCAACAACACGCCCGACCCGGCGATGTGGATGCCGATCGAGGAGCACTGCAAGGTGCTCGGCGAGCGCTTCAAGTTCGTGCTGGCCAACAACCTGCAGGGCTTCAAGGCCGGCGCGCTGCGCCTTGCCGCCATCCACACCGCCGAGGACGCCGAGATCATCGGCATCATCGACGCCGACTATGTCGTGACGCCGGACTGGTTGCGCGACCTGACGCCCTTGTTCAACGACCCGACGGTCGGCATGGTGCAGGCGCCGCAGGATCACCGCGATGGCGCACGCAGCCCGCTGCACACCGCGATGAACGCTGAATATGCCGGTTTCTTCGACATCGGCATGGTGCAGCGGAACGAGCACAACGCCATCGTCACCCACGGCACCATGGTGCTGATGCGCCGCAAGGCGATCGAGGCTGCCGGCGGCTGGTCGAGCGACACGATCTGCGAGGACACCGACCTCGGTCTGTGCCTGCTCGAGCACGGCTGGCAGGCGCATTACACCAGCAAGCGCTACGGCTACGGCCTGCTGCCTGACACCTACGACGCATTCAGGAAGCAGCGCGACCGCTGGGCCTATGGCGGCTTCCAGATCGTCAAGAAGCACTGGCGCAACATGCTGTCGCGCGACACGCGGCTCACCCGCGACCAGAAGCGCGAATTCGCCCTCGGCTGGCTCAACTGGCTGGGCGCCGAAAGCGTCGGCGTCGTGGTCGCGATCCTCAACATCCTCTGGGTGCCGGTGATCGCCATCCTCGACATCGCCGTCCCCGACCGCATCCTGACCGTGCCGATCGTGGCGAGCTTCGCCGTGACGCTGCTGCATTTCGCCGCGCTCTATCGCCTGCGCGTGCGCATCACCAAGACCGAGATGGCCGTCGCCGCAATCGCCGCGATGTCGGTGCAGTGGACGGTGGCGCGCGCCGTGGCCATGGGCCTGATCAAGGACCACCTGCCCTTCGTGCGCACCGACAAGGGCGGCGCCAGGCGCAAGACCGACTTCCACGCCTTCTGGGAGTCGATCATCGCGGCGCTGCTCGTCGCTGGCGCGATCCTGCTGGTGCAGACCAACGAAAAGGAAGTGCGTGAGATCTACATCTTCGCCGGCGTGCTGGTCATCCAGTCGCTGCCTTTCGTGGCGGCGGTGCTGATCGCGCTGTGGGAGCGCTCGCGCTTCAATGACTATGCCGTGCTCGAAAGCTACCGCAGCGGCATCGCCGCGATCGGCCGCCGCGCCCACCTCGTCAAGGCGAGGACGCAGGCGGTGGCTCCGGCTCAGGTCGTGACGCAGGAGTCGCGCGAACTGGTGCAGTAGACCGCCGCATCCGCCAGGTCATAAAAAAGGGCGCCTTCGGGCGCCCTTTTCTTTTCGATGCCGCAGCCGCCTCACGCCGGCAGCGCGGTCTCGACCAGCCGCACCCAGTACGAGGTACCGACCGGGATGGCGTCGTCGTTGAAGTTGTAGCGCGGGTGATGCAGCCCGGCGCTGTCGCCATTGCCGACCCAAATGAAGGCGCCCGGGCGCTTGCGCAGCATGAAGGAGAAGTCCTCCGCGCCCATCATCGGCGGCAGCCTGGTGTTGACGCGGTCCTTGCCGGCGATCTCCTGCGCGACGGATGCGGCGAAGCCGGCCTCGGCCTCGTGGTTGACCAGCACCGGGTAGTTGCGGCGGTAGGTGAATTTGGCCTTGGCGCCGAAGGCCGCCGCGGTGTTCTCGACGAGGCGGGCAAGGTTCGCCTCCACCATGTCCTGCACCTGATCGTCCAGCGTGCGCGCGGTGCCGCGCAGCCGCACCGACTGCGGGATGATGTTGTCGGCGGTACCGGCCTCGACGATGCAGATCGACACCACCGCGGACTTCAGGGGATCGGTGTTGCGCGACACCACCGACTGGATGCCGGTGATGATATGGGCGCCGACCAGCACCGGGTCGATGGTCAGATGCGGGCGCGCCGCGTGGCCGCCATGGCCCTCGATGTCGATGGTGACGTAATCGGCCGCCGCCATGATCGGCCCGGAATTGATGCCGAACTCGCCGACCGGCATGCCGGGGTAATTATGCATGCCGTAGAACTCGTCGATGCCGAAGCGCTCGGCCATGCCGTCCTCGAGCATGGCGAGCGCGCCGGCGCCGCCCTCCTCGGCCGGCTGGAACACGACGACAACGGTGCCGTCGAAATTGCGGGTCTCGGCGAGATAGCGCGCCGCGCCGAGCAGCATGGCGGTGTGGCCGTCATGGCCGCAGGCATGCATCGCCCCGGGCGTGGTGGATTTGTACGGCAGATCGTTGAGTTC
>JAEZEY010000252.1 GCA_023432845.1 Pseudomonadota bacterium | reverse complement strand
GTTCCGCGCTGCGATGCGCTGCGCTGCAATCGACTTTAGGCCTCGAGCACGGCGACGATCTCGCGCGTGCCCGGATCGATCACGACGATGGTGGAGCCGACGATGATGTAGTCGAACCCGCGCCATTGCGGATAGATCGTCACCACCTCGGCCGGCAGCGGATAGTAGCGCACGTGGTCGGGCACCCGCGTACCGACGCTGATCGAGATGTTGAGATTGACCGGCTCCACCTTCTGCCGCTTGATCACGCTGGTGATCTTTGTGCGCTGCTCGGTGGTCAGGTTGGCGCGCGCACCGGCCGAGCCCTGGCCGGTGGTGGACGATTGGCTCGACGACGTGTCCGAAGACTTTTGCGACGATTTGGCGTCGGACTTGCTATCGGCTGCGCCGGTTGTGGTCGCGCCGGATTTCGTGTCGCCGGCGGTGGCGCCTGACTTGGCATCGGTGGCGGACTTGCCGGCATTCACGCCGGCCTTGTCGTCCTTCACGCCGGATTCCGGGACCGCGCCGCTGCGCTGCGGCGGCTCCGCCTTCATGTCCTTGATGTTGGTGTTTTCGCCGCTGCCGGGGCTGAGCCGCTGGGGTGAACCCTGTCCGGTGGTCTCGCGCATCCCGCCCTTGCGCTCGCCGGCATTCATCGGCGGCGCAATCTTGTCCGGCGGGGTATTCCGCTGCGCCGAGGGGGCGGGCTCCGGCGAGGCGCTGGATTTCTGGGCGTAAGCGGCGCCGGCGGAGATCACGAGCGCCAGCGCGGCGGTGGTCAGAAGTCGGGTTTGAGTCATGCGAGTTCCTCTCTGCTGACCCCCCGAGGCATTCCAGCGCGGTAAACGCGTTGTCCCGCGCAGCGTTCCTCCGTCCATTGCCTTGCGGTTCGGGCCGGGGCACCTTGCCGCCGCAGACAAGACGGCTGCTGATTCCGCGGCCGGGGAGGCTATGACTTTGACGGTCCTGACATCCACGATCGATCGCGCATCGGCGGACTTTGCCGGTAATTCCGCCCGCATGCGGGCGCTGATCGAGGAACTGCGCGCCCGGCGAGCCGCGGCCGCGCTCGGCGGCAACGAGAAGGCCCGTCAACGCCATGTGTCGCGCGGGAAACTTCTTCCACGAGACAGGGTCATGAACCTGATCGATCCCGGGTCGCCGTTTCTCGAGATTGCGTCGCTCGCCGCCTACGGCATGTACGACGACGCCATCCATGGCGCCGGCATGATCGCCGGTATCGGCCGGATCGAGGGCCGCGAATGCATGGTTGTGTGCAACGATTCCACCATCAAGGGCGGCACCTATTACCCGATGACGGTGAAGAAGCATTTGCGCGCGCAGGAAATTGCGCGCGAGAACCGATTGCCCTGCGTCTATCTGGTCGATTCCGGCGGCGCCAACCTGCCGCACCAGACCGACGTGTTTCCCGACCGCGAGCATTTCGGCCGCATCTTTTACAATCAGGCGACTTTGTCGTCCTTGCGCATTCCGCAGATCGCCGTGGTGATGGGCTCCTGCACCGCGGGCGGCGCCTATGTGCCGGCGATGTCGGACGAGACCATCATCGTCAAGAACCAGGGCACCATCTTCCTCGGCGGCCCTCCCTTGGTGAAAGCCGCGACCGGCGAGGTGGTGAGCGCCGAGGACCTCGGCGGCGGCGACCTGCATGCGCGCAAGTCCGGTGTCGCCGATCATCTGGCGCAGGACGACCATCACGCATTGTCACTGGCGCGCCGCATCGTCGCCAATCTCAACACCCGCAAGAACGTCGATATCGCGCTCGAGACGCCGCGCGATCCGCTCTTTGATGCCGCCGAGCTCGACGGTGTGGTGCCGGTCGATCTCAAGAAGCAGTACGACATCCGCGAAGTGATCGCGCGGCTGGTCGACGGGTCGGAGTTCGACGAGTTCAAGGCGCTGTACGGCACGACGCTGGTCTGCGGCTTTGCCCGCATCCACGGCATGCCGGTCGGCGTCATCGGCAATAACGGCATCCTGTTCTCGGAGAGCGCGCTCAAGGGTGCGCACTTCATCGAGCTATGCTGCCAGCGCCGCATCCCGCTGCTGTTCCTGCAGAACATCGTCGGCTTCATGGTCGGTCGCGATTACGAGGCCGGCGGCATCGCCAAGGACGGCGCCAAGCTGGTCACGGCGGTGGCCTGCGCGCAGGTGCCGAAGATCACCGTGATCGTCGGCGGCTCCTACGGCGCCGGCAATTACGGCATGTGCGGCCGGGCCTATTCGCCGCGCTTTTTGTTCACCTGGCCGAATGCCCGCATCTCGGTGATGGGCGGCGAGCAGGCGGCCTCCGTGCTCGCCACCGTCAAGCGCGACAATATCGAAGCCGGCGGCGGCAAGTGGAGCGAAATCGAGGAAGAAGAATTCAAGACGCCGATCCGCGAGCAATACGAGGAAGAGGGCAATCCCTACTACGCCACCGCGCGGCTGTGGGACGACGGCATTATCGCGCCGTCAGAAACGCGCCGCGTGCTGGCGCTGGCGTTCTCGGCGGCGCTCAACGCGCCGGTCCCTGAGACGCGCTTTGGCGTCTTCAGGATGTAAGATCAGAAAATCAGGAGAGGCGACACATGACGATGAAATCGATACTTGCGGCGGCGTTCGTTCTGGCGGCATCGCCGTCCCTGGCGGCGATCGAACTGCAGCCGGGCGAATGGCAGACGACGGAGACCGGCATCGAAGACGGCAAGCCGATGCCGCCGGAAGTCGAGAAGGACTGCATGAGCGCGACGGAAGCGCGCGACGCCACCAATATGGTCAAGGAGATGCGCGACCAGATGCAGGGGCAGGGAGCGCAGTGCCAGACTTTCGACGTCACGCAGAGTGGCGAGACCGTGAACTTCGTCATGAAGTGCGGCGATCCCAAGCAGTTCTTTGTCGACATGACCGGCACCTTCACGCTGGTCTCCTCTACGCGCTACACCGGCGCCATGAAGACCACCGTCACGATGGGCGGGCAAACGACGAAATCGGACACGAAGATAGAGGCGGTGCGGGTCGGGGCGTGCAAGGGGGAGAAGAAGTAGCGGTTGCCGTCATGCCCGGGCTCGTCCCGGGCGTCCAGCGACGCGACGACGACTTGCCCCATGCCCTCGCGCCCCAAAAAGCCGCCCGGCCACGATTGGGAAGTCTTCATCCGCTATCTCGAGGACGGCGAGGACGACAGCCTGCAGGTGACAGGCTGCTGGACGGCGGAGGAGGCGATCGCCAAAGCGCGCGATGAGCTCAACGCCTTTGCCAAGAGCGACGACGACAAGGACCAGTTCGAGATCGTCGCGTTGGTGCGCTCGGACGCGGAGATTTGAGCTCCTGTAGCCCGGATGGAGCGTAGCGAAATCCGGGTTGGGCCGCCCCGCATTGCGCTTCGCTCCATGCGGCCTATGGCCTAGGGTACGCCTATGAAACACACCTCCGCTCTCATCGTCGGCGCCGGGTCCGGTCTTTCGGCGTCGCTCGCCAAAGTGATGCTGAAAGACGGCATGCAGGTTGCGCTCGCGGCGCGGTCGCCGCAAAAGCTCAAGGAGTTCTCCGAGGCTACCGGCGCGCGCACGTTCAATTGCGACGCGGCGAAGCGCGATGAGGTCGCCAAGCTGTTCGACGATCTCGACGCCGCCAAGCTCACGCCGGATGTCGTGGTCTATAACCCAAGCTATCGCGTGCGTGGTGCCTTGCTCGATCTCGATCCCGCCGAGGTCGAGAAGACACTCGCCATCACCGCCTTCGGTGGCTTCCTCGTCGCGCAAGCGGCCGTGAAGCGCATGTTGCCGAAAGGCGAGGGCGCTCTGCTGTTCACTGGCGCGTCGGCCTCGGTGAAGGGCTATGCGCAGTCGGCGCCCTTCGCCATGGGCAAGTTCGCGCTGCGCGGGCTGGCGCAGAGCCTCGCCCGCGAACTCGGTCCGCAGGGCATCCATGTCGCGCATTTCGTCATTGACGGCGGCATTGCCAGCGCGCGCCGCCCGCCCGATCCTGCGAGCCCCGATGCGCTGCTCGACCCCGATGCCATCGCGCAGACTTACATGCAGACGCTGAAGCAGCCGCGCAGTGCCTGGAGCTTCGAGGTCGAGTTGCGGCCGTGGGTGGAGAAGTTTTAGAAAGCGGCTGCGTCATACTCCGTTCGTTCCCGCGCAAGCGGGAACCCAGTATCGCAAACACCGTTGTTGCCGCTTCTGGGCCCCCGCTTTCGCGGGGACGAACGGAGGAAATCCTTTTCAGCACTAGCACATGCCGGTAAACCTCAAGGCATGCTCGACCTCACCCATCTCCAATCACTCGCCCCCACCGGAACCTTGCGCGGCGGCGTCGTCGTTGCCCCGGCCAAGTCCATCTCCTTCGCAACCAAGGGCGAAGACGGGCTAGCGCACGGCGTGCCGGTCGATCTGTTGCACGGCTTTGCCGCACTGCTGAATGTGCCGCTCGACCTCACCGAATTTCCGAATTCCGGCCAGCTCACCGATGCGATTGCCGAAGGCCGTTGCGACATCGGCTTCATGCCGCGCGACGCCGCGCGTGAGGCGCGCGTCGCCTTCGGCCCCTCCTTCTATCTGATGGGCAGCACCTATCTGGTGCCCGCCGGCTCGGAGATCTTCACCATCGAGCAGGTCAACCGCGAGGGCATCCGCATCGTCGCCATCGCCAATACCACGACGGCGCGGGCCGCGCGCCGCACCGCGCCGCTGGCCATCGTCGAGGAAGTGGCAAGCGTCGACATCATGACCGCGATGGCGCAGCGCGGTGAAGCCGATGCTTTCGCGCTGTCGCATGACTCGTTCATCGGTCTGCTGCCGAAGATACCCGGCGCGCGCGTGCTGCCGGGTCAATTCCAGCAGACCGGCATCGGCGTCGCCGTGCCGCCGGGACGTCCCGGCGCGCTCACGCTGGCGCGGCAGTTGATCGAGGAGGCCAAGGCGGGCGGCATGGTGCGCCGCGCCTTCGATGCCGCCGGCTTCGCTGATGCGGCAGTTGCTCCGCTCGAAATCTAGTCGGCGCGTACCCGGATCGGCGCGGCGGCGATGCGCCGGTACAGCTTGATGCGGCGGCGGATCGGCACCCAGTCATAGAGATAGATTTCGATCGGCTTCCAGTTGGCGACCCAGCCGACGATAATCAGGCTTTCCTCGAATACGCGCGCCATCATGCGGTCGGGAACGGCGGCGGCGGCGATCTGGCTGGCCACCAGGCAGGCGATCAGCACGACAATGCCGATGCCGAGGAAGCGGCGGCCGAGACGAAACAGCTCGCGCAGGTCCTGCTCGGCGTGGGTTGCTCGATCGGTGAAGTAGTGCGCGAAGGCCTCCGGCACGCGCGCAGCGTTCGGCTTTGCCAACTCGCTGTCCGGCATGTGAATGACGATCTCGAAGGCGTCCGCCGGCGGGAGTTCGCGCACCCAGCCTACGATGAATTCCTCGACGCCGGCGTCGAGGTCCTTCTGCCGGAACGGCGAGGGGTCGAGCGAACTGAACAGGTGCGCGATCGTCTGCGTCCGCAGCGCAATCGTGGTGCCGGGCGCGCTCATGTTAGTCTCATGGCCCTCATATGGTCCCTCTGGCCGTCAGATCGTCACGACGACCTTGGCAGTAGCGCCTTGCTCGACAGCCTCATGGGCGGCGGCGGTGTCGTCCAGTCCGAATTTCCGCGGATCGACGCGGTTGATCAGTTTGCCTTGCGCAAGCGCGGCGCTGATGCCGCTGACTGCACGGGCGCGTTCGGCATCGTCGAGTTCGAACACCAGGAAGAACTGGAGGCCGATCGAATTTGACAGGCAGAACTGCGCCGGCAACGTCAAGTCCGGCCCGGCAATGCCGTAGACCACGACGCTGCCCTTGGGCCGCAGCACGGTCGGCAGCAGCTTGGCGTTGGCGGTGATGTTGAGCTCGACCACGGCGTCGACGCCGCGCTTGTCGGTCAGCGCCATGACGCGGTCGCCGACGGTCTCGGTCTTGTAGTCGATGACGTGATCCGCGCCGGCGGCCTTGGCGATCTTCGCCTTCTCCGCCGATGAGACGGTGGTGATCACGGTCGCGCCGGCGAGCTTGGCGAATTGAATGGCATAGTGGCCGACGGCGCCGGCGCCGCCGGAGATCAGCAGGGTCTTGCCGGAGCGCATCGCGAGTTCCACGGCATGAAAAGCCGTCATCGCCGGAATGCCGAGGCAAGCGCCTTCGGCGAAGCTTAACTGGTCCGGCAATGTTACGGCCTGTGCCGACGGCAGCGCGATATACTCGGCCGCGGTGCCGAAGGGACGCTTCCATTGCGCGTTCCACACCCATACGCGCTCGCCGATGCGCTTCTTGTCGACGCCATCGCCGACCTGGTCGATGATGCCGGCGCCGTCGCTGTGCGGGATGATGCGCGGCCAGGGCTGCTTGCGCCCGGCGCGCACCTTCACGTCGACCGGGTTGACGCCGGAGGTGGCGAGCTTGACGCGGACTTCGCCCGGTCCGCATTCGGGCTTCGGCACGTCGCCGCTGTGCAAGACCGCGCGCGCCGCGCCGATGTCGTCATAGCAACAAGCCCGCATTTCAATTCCTCCGTGTTGCATTGGAGCATGCCTGCATCCCGGAACTGGGACAAGCACACCGGTGTTTTTACAGACGGAACGTCGATTAGAATGCTTGTCGTAGGGGCGATCAGTCACGGAGGAGAAACACATGGCGTTTCGTGTCTATAGCGGTCCGAAGGGCGCGCCGGATCCGTCCCCGCTCGAGAAGCAGCACATGCTCTACAAGGAGTTCATGTCGTTGGATGAAGCCCTTTGGTGGGCGAACCATTTGCAGAAGCAGGGCAGGGTGGCGCTGTCGATCGAAGGCGACGACGGTACGAAGCTCGATCGCCGCGCCATCGGCGCCGCGATCAGCGTCTCGCCGTTCCTTCGTTCCGCATAAGTTCGCGCGCGGATTCTGATTCTTGAATTTTCGCTGCGTGAAACACCGCGGCGGCGGTGTCCTGCGTGAGCCGCGCGGCCGGCGATCAAAGAAGCAATCAGACAAATAGCAAAAAGCCCCGCCTCGCGGCGGAGCTTTCGTATCGTGCCGCTGCACGTCTCAGTTGGCGCGCGTGGCGCGATCGGCCTGGACGTTGGCAGTGACGCGGTCCCACTGATGCTTGGCGCCTTCGCGCAGGTCGCGCCATTTCACGCTGACGACGTCCCAGTTCACCATCGGTCGCTCGGTGGTGATGGTGACGTCGTTGCTGGCCACGCCCGCGTTGTTGCGGTCGTAGATATAGGCGCCGGCTATGGTGAGCGCGGCGCCGAGAATGATGCCCAACAGAAGTCGCATGACTTGATCTCCGTCCCGAAAGCGCGCCCCTCACGCGTACCGGGAAACGAACGGTCTGGACCCGTAAAAGTTCCGTCGAATCTGGATGAGGCGGGGGTGAAGCGGGCCGGGAAGGGCGAGTCCGAAGGCCGGATCACGGCATCTGTATAAAAACAATACAGATGCGCTATGGAAGTTCGTAAGATATTGAAAAAATTACGCTATTAGAACAAAAAATGTCCCCCGCACGACAAATTTTCTGCTATATTACAAACATGCGTACACAATCGAGCAAGGCCGCCGGACGGGCCTCCCAGAAGTCCTCCCGGCGCACCGACAAGAAGACCGCCAAGAGCACTCGGAAGGCCGGGACCGCCGCGAAATCGTCGCGCGCCAGGGCCACGGCAAGGTCGTCCCGTGCCGCCTCCAAGACCACGAAAACTGCGTCCAAGACCGCCAGCAAGGCCGTGACCAAGCCGGCGGCCAAGGGCGTTGCCAAAGCGGCCGAGAAGACCGCTGTCAAAACCACGTCCAAATCCAGGGCCTCCGCCAAACCGGCCACCAAGCCGGTCGAGAAGGCCGCGGTGAAGCCGGCCGCCAGCGTGGCGGTCAAACCCGCCGAAAAGCCCACGGCCAAGGTGGCTGCCAGGATCGAGGCCAAGACGGTCGCCAAACAGGTGTCGCGGATTGCCGCCGACATCGCCGCCAAGGCCGCGGCCAAGGAAGCGATCCGCGCCAAGGCCGGCCTGCCCAAGCCCGGCGCCAAGGTTGAACTGTCGGAAATTGAGCTGACCGCGCTCACCATGATCCGCACCTACTCGCCGCCGGTGCAACCGACCGAGGCGCTGGAGCCGTCGCGCTCCAAGGCCGCGCACAAGTATCAGGTCGGCGACGCGGTGTATTTCACCTCGCCCAGCTTCGGCCGTGCCGCCGCCAGCGGCACCTATACGGTGATCAAGGTGCTGCCGTCAGACGGCGAGGACCGCCAGTACCGGATCAAGAGTTCGGTCGAGGCCTTCGAGCGCGTCGCCAAGGAAAGCCAGCTCGAGCGCATCTGATCGGCGCTTTGCCGTATAGTCTGCCTCGTGAATCGTTTCGTCGCGGGGAGAGCCAAATCCATGCCGATCTACATCACGCAGGGCCGCTATACGCGCGAGGCCATCAAGGGCATGCTGGTCAAGCCCGAGGACCGCGCCGAGGCCGTGTCGCGTCTGCTCGCCAAGGTCGGCGGCAAGCTGATCGGCTATTACGTCACCTTCGGCGACTATGATTTCCTGCTGATCGCCGAAGCGCCGGACAATACCCAGATGGCGGCGGCGCTGCTGGCGGGCCGCGCCCGCCCCGGGGTG
>JAEZEY010000226.1 GCA_023432845.1 Pseudomonadota bacterium | reverse complement strand
GGCCTATGCCGCGCTGATCAAGGCCGGCAAGGTGCGCGCCATCGGCGCCTCCAACCTGTCCCCGGCCCGGCTGAAAGCCTCGTTCGAGGCGAGCCGAAGGCATGGCCTGCCGCGCTACGAGACCTTGCAGCCGAATTACAATCTCTACGACCGCGCCGGCTACGAGAAGGACTACGCGCCGATTGCGACCGCCGAGAAGCTTGGCGTCATTCCCTATTACGCCCTCGCCTCGGGTTTCCTCACTGGGAAATACAGGAGCAAGGAGGACGCCGAGAAAAGCCCGACACGCGGCGGCAAGGTGAAGAACTATTTCGACGCACGCGGCCTTGCCATCCTCAAGGCGCTCGACGACGTGGCCAAGGCCAGATCAGCGACCCCTGCGCAAGTCGCGCTGACCTGGCTGATGGCGCGGCCCGGCATCACCGCGCCGATCGCTTCGGCGACGACCCTAGACCAGCTTCAAGACATTCTCGGCGCGGCGAAGCTATTGCTGTCGAAAGAGGATGTGGCGGCGCTAGACAACGCGAGCGCTTACTAAGCGACCATTCACCCACACCATTCGGTCCCGGAAGTGACGCATTAGAAAAGAACTGGGTTCCCGCTTGCGCGGGAACGAACCGAGTTTGTGGCGGCGCCAGCGAAACTAGCGTTTCAACCACGGCTTCTCGTCGGCGGCCTTCTGTACGGCCGCGACGAATTCCGGCGCCGGGCCGGCGCTCATGTCGAAGGCAAGCGGCTTGCCGGTCTCCAGCAGGCTCTTGAGGCCGCTGAGGATCTTCGGCCAGCCCTCGTCGCCGCCGATCATGATCTCGCGCGGGATGTCCCAGTTGTGCGACTCCGTCATGGTCAGACGCGTCGCGTCGCCGTCGGCTTCGATATCGTAGGCAATGAGACAGGTCGGCAGCTCCGAGAACGGCGACATGTTCTGGATGTCCCAGCTCACGCACAGCCGCCGTGGCGGCGTCCAGTCCACCACGGTGCCGGTGATGTGCTCGCGGCCATCGGGCCACAATAGACGGAAGCGACCGCCGGTGCGTGGCTCGACCTCGGCCGACAGGCCGAAGAAATACTGCGTGGTGAAAGCCGGATCGGTGAGCGCCTGCCAGACTTTCTCTGGCGTTGCGGCGATGTAGGTGCGATAGACGCTCTTCGGCTTGAACGAATTCGGATCGAGCATGGTCTGTTGCCGGTTCATAGCAGTCCCTTCCCGGTTTCGATAAAGCTCTTCAACGATGACAGCACCAGCGGCCAGCCTTCGGTGATGCCGCGCTCCATCTCGCCGCCGGGTTCGAGCTCGGTGTGGCTGACCGTCAGGCGCACCATGTCGCCCTTGTGTGTTTCGATGGCGAACGCCACGCGCGATACCTTGGCGGGCTCGCCGGCATCGCCGGGAAAAGCCCAGGTGATGACGAGACGCCGCGGCGCCCGGCTTTCAAGAACCGTGCCTGCGAGGTCGACCTTCTTCGACGCATCGATGCGCCGATGCTCCCAGGCAGCGCCCACGGTCCAGTCGGACACATTGCTGTGGCCCCAATAGCGGCCGCTGAGATCGGGATCGGTGATTGCGCGCCACACCTTCTCCGGCGTGGCACGGATATAGCTGACGTAGACATGCGACGCCTTACTCATCACGCGCCTCCAACGCTTTCTTCAACTGGCTCAACGCGTCGAGGCGCGAGCGCTCGAATTTCCCGATCCAGCGCTCGGCGATCTCGTGGATCGGCACCGGATTGAGATAGTGCAGCTTCTCGCGGCCGCGCTTGATCGCCGCGATCAGGTTTGCCTCCTCCAGGATGGCGAGATGCTTGCTGACCGCCTGCCGCGTCATGCCCGGCAGGCCGGCGCAAAGCTGGTTCAGGGTCTGGCCGTTGTCGGCGCGCAACCGGTCGAGCAGCAACCTGCGGCTCTCATCGGCCAGCGCTTTGAACACCAGATCCATAGCGACAATATGCAACCTTTTAGTTGCCTGTCAAGGCAGGCGTCCTGTTCCGGCAGTGGAACTCGGGTCCGCCGGTCGCGTTATTGGCCGGCATTCCACCCCAACGGACCGGTCACATGGCGAAGCGGAAATCTCCGGCGGCGAAGAGCGGTCGCGGCATTACCGACCAAGAGGTGCACGACGTCGAGGAGTTGTCGGCGCCGCGCGTGCCGGTGATCTATGAGATCGTGCGCCGCATGGGCGAAGAGGAAATGGTCCGCCCGGCCTCGTCATTGTGGTGGTCCGGCATCGCGGCGGGACTGTCGATCAGCTTCTCGGTGCTTGCCGAGGCCATTCTGCTCATCCACCTGCCCGATACACAATGGCGACCGCTGGTCGCAGACCTCGGCTACAGCGTCGGCTTCCTCATGGTGATCCTGGCGCGACAACAATTGTTCACCGAGAGCACCATCACCGCCGTGCTGCCGGTGCTCAAGAACCTGTCGCCGTCGATGCTGTGGCAGATGGGGCGGCTGTGGGCAATCGTACTCGCCGCCAACCTGACCGGCACCCTGTTCGCGGCCCTGTTCTGTGCTTTCACCCCGGTGCTGACCCCGGAGCTTTATGACGGCATGATCGAGGTGAGCCGCTCGCTGCTCAAGCTCGACGTGCCGCAGATGTTCTTTGCAGGCATCGCCTCCGGCTTCCTCATCGCCGCCATGGTGTGGATGATCCCGAGCGCCGAAAGCGCCAAGTTCATCGTCATTACGCTGATGACCTATCTGATCGCGGCCGGCGGCTTCACCCACATCGTGGCCGGCTCGCTGGAAGCCTATTTGCTGGTCATTGCCGGCGACTGGACTTGGTGGCAGGCGATTCTGAACTTCGCCTTGCCCGTGCTTGCCGGCAACATGGTCGGCGGTACCTGCCTGTTCGCGGTGTTGTCCTATGCGCAGGTCAAGGATGAGATTTGAGCGTCACTGATTGACGCAACTACCGAGATACGCCGCCGGATTACCCGCATCGGCGCCATAGACGCCGAGTTGATGGGCGCAGCGCGCCGCGCGGTCCTGCCCGGTCTCGGTGCCGTTCGGACCGGACGGCGACAGGGTCCGCAGGTTTGGCAGCACGCGCCCGGTTTCCGGCACAACGATCGCGGGCGGTACCTGCGCGCGCGGAGCCGGCTGCAATTGCGGTTGCGGCGGGCGATGGAGGCGCTCGCTGCGCGGCGACTGGTATTTGGGCGGCAGCCAGGGTTCGGGCCGCGGTTGCGCCCGCCGGCCCGGCTCGGGCGCAATGATGTTGTAAGGATCGTCGAGTGACTGCGCCAATACCGGAAGCGCCGGGCCCGGCAGGGCCACGGCGAGCAGCAGGATGGTCAGGGCTCGAACTCGCATGTCTGTTATATGGTGACGAACTCGCCGCCCGCGAGTCCGCTCAACGCCTTGTGCTCAATCCTCGTCCGGCGCATCGACGATGGGATCGAACCGTTCGGCGTCGAGCCCGAGCAGGTTCCACGACTGCTGCATATGCGGCGGCAGCGGCGCCGACACGTCGATGGTGCCGCCGCGCGGATGGGGCACCACGATACGGCGCGCCAGAAGATGCAACTTGTTCTGGATGCCGCCCGGCAATTCCCAGTTCTCGATATTGAAATATTTCGGATCGCCGACGATCGGATTGCCGATATGCGCCATGTGGGCGCGCAGCTGATGGGTGCGACCGGTGACCGGCTTGAGCGACACCCAGGCCAGCTTCTGCGCCGAGGTCTCGACGACGGCGTAGTACGTCACCGCGTGCACCGCATCCCTCTCACCGTGTTTGGCAACGCGCATGAAGGAGTCTTCCTCCATTTCCTGCTTGGCCAGATAGGTCGAGATGCGGCCCTGCCGCGGCTTCGGCACGCCGGCAACCAGGGCCCAGTAGATCTTGCGCGCCGAACGGGTGCGGAAGGTCTTGGCCAGCGCAGCGGCGGCAAAGCGCGTCTTGGCGATCAGCAGACAGCCCGCCGTGTCCTTGTCGAGACGGTGCACGAGGCGCGGCCTTTGCGCATCGACGCCGGGCCCGCGCAGCGCTTCGAGCAGGCCATCGACATGACGCGTTGTGCCGGAGCCACCCTGTACGGCCAGCCCCATCGGCTTGTTGAGCACGAGCACGTCATCGTCTTCGGCCAAAGTGATCGAGCGCAGATATTCGCGGTCCTTCAGAACCTGCGGTGAATCCTCCCGCACGCGCGGCGCCGCAAGCTGCAGCGGCGGAATGCGAATCTGCTGGCCGGCCTCGAGCCGGGATTTCGGCTCGGTGCGCTTGCCGTCCACGCGAACCTCGCCCTTGCGGACGATGCGCTGGATGTGACTGAAGGACAGGCCCGGAAACCGGGCCTCGAAGAAACGATCGACACGCATGCCGTTCTCGTCCGGCGTCACGGTGACGGTCTGCACCTTGGTGGCGGCGGCGAGCGCGGGGCTTATACCCTCCCCCGGCGAGCTCTCGCGAGCAGCGGAGAGG
>JAEZEY010000159.1 GCA_023432845.1 Pseudomonadota bacterium | reverse complement strand
GGGTGAGTGCGCGGCTGGCGAACCACGAAGACGGAGAGCTCTCGGGCAATGGCTTGGGTAGTGAGGGCATGAAAATCCTTCATGCGTTACTGGCCGGCCCGGTCGAGCTTCGGGTCAATCTTCAGAGAAGTCTTCGAGCTGACAAACGGGAGATAGAGCGACTAACTAGAGACCAGCTTGATGTGCTTGACTCTCTTGAAGATCACCCGCAGATGTCGATCTCGGGCGGCGCTGGGACCGGCAAGACGTTGCTGGCGCTGGAGAAGGCATGTCGACTTGCCGAGCAAGGGCAGCGCGTTCTTGTGACGTGCTTCAACCAGCCTCTCGGTCAGTATCTGGGTAGGGTAACGGGCGGATATTCCGGAATTGTCGCAGCGAATTTTCACGCAGCATGTCTCGCTCTCGTAAAGCAATCCGGAGGCAAGATCCCCGAGGCTGCGACGATGGATCTGTTCTTTCGCGAAAGTCTCCCAACCGCCTTGGTGGATGCTCTGGCCTCCAACCCGGACCTGTCATTCGATGCGGTGATCGTGGACGAGGGGCAGGATTTTCCCTCCGAGTGGCTGACGGCACTGCGGCTGTGCCTGAAAGACCCGGAGCACGGGCAGATGTATGTGTTCTACGATGACAACCAGAAGGTCTACCGACTGGATGGAGGGTGGCTTCTGGAGCTACCGCCGTCGCGATTTCATCTGACGAGAAATATCCGAAACACCAAGTCGATCCACGACTGCTCGAAGCCTTGGTATAGAAGCCCGCGCGTCGTCAGAGCTTCGGGGCCGGCGGGCGAGCCTGTTGCGTGGAGGGAGATTCCCGGAAATCGTGATCTGCCACAGGCGGTCGGCGCTATACTGTCCGAACTAGTCGGGCAACACGGCGTCAGTTGGGGTGACATCGCCATTCTGACCGGTGCTTCGACGGAAAACAGTCCTCTGGTGAAAGGCGGTCAGATTGCTGGCGCACCGTTCGTCGATGCCTCTCAGGCGCATTCCGGCAGACTGGTCTTCGATACGGTGCGCCGCTTCAAAGGGCTTGACCGTCCGGTCGTTCTTCTCACAGAAGTTGGTCGTTTAACAGATCAGGAACTTGTCTATATCGCGCTAACCAGGCCATCACTGCTTCTTTACGTGCTTGGTAAAGCAGACGAACTATCCCGGCTCAGAGGTGGTGTGTCCTAAATTATAGCCATGAGGGGCCTTGCCTACTTATTCAATGCCGCAGGCAACTGCAGGAGATGTGCCACGGGAGCTTAATAGGCCCATCGGCGCCCGGGTTCAGGAAGCTCATCGTTTAGCTTGTCACGAGTCTCAAATGGGACATTCTCGATGCGGCAGGGCGAACCGGCAATGATCGGCATCTTCCGCGCGAGCCGATAGGCGCTCGTCGATCAGCTTCCGCCTCGTCAAGGCCATAACGCGCCGCGAGTCTTTCAATGACCGCGCGAGCCTGTCCAAGTTGCCCCCACTGCGCGCTTACTTCGGTTTAACCACATGCAGCGACAAGTATCGATCGCATTTTTTACCAATCTTCTAATTTCCTTGAAGATCGCCGCTAGGAGTGACTGCTCAATTCACTTCCCACTAGGGAACCGTCTGCCGGTCACGCACCAGCTGCAGAAAGGCGGCCAGGTCCATCAGCCGCGCTTGCTGGATCGGCCTAAACGTCTTGTGCAGCCGCTTCGGGATGACCAGCTGAAGTCGCTTGGCCTGCATCTCGGTTGTCTGGTTTTCGCTGATGCTGGGCTCCAGCGTCAGGAGGTGCTTGTCATCGATCCGGACGGCTTCTGACAGCACCTGCCGCCACCGGTCTTTCACCGTCGACTTCGACCCGAGCATGGTCAGCCGGGACGATGGGAAAGCCGTGTCGCGGTACTCGGCCTGTCCGGGGAACAGGAAGTCGGGCTTGTTCCTGTTCTCGGTCTCCGCGCCGCGGCCATAACGAATGCCGTGCGCCGTGAAGACGGCCTCCAGATGGTTTTCCAGAGCCGACCCGGCGCGCGCCTTCCGCCGGTTCTGCACGCTGAGCGAAAACGCCAGAAAGCCGTCCACGTCGGCCCCGTCCGTGGCCATGAAGCCACTTCCGATCCTCTCGGCCACGATGTGTCGCTCAAGCCGGCGGAAGAGCTGCTCTTCCCGGTCCATCCAGGCCAACAGTGCTCCATCCGGATCGTCCGCGGCGGAGATCTCGGGAAGGGATGAGCGTGCGAGCTCAGAGAACACCCGCGTCGTCGGGAACTTCAGACCGAAACCCGCAACCAGCGCGTCCAGCCGGTCGGCTTCCGGCTCCTCGGGCTCGATGCCAAGCTCGTCGAGGATGTACCGCGCGGCGAAGTCCAGCTCGGCGGAGTCGTCCGCTCTGATCTCCGCCGCCGTGAACGTGAAGCCCGGCTGATCATCGAGGCCGAACAGCCACGACAGCTGGTTCTGGATCGTGCTACCCGCCGGCACGATGATCGACATCAGCGTCCCGTCCGTGCGCTTCGCGATGAAGACGGCGTCACCCTCGGCGGCAGCCGAACAGACCGCGTTCGTCGGGAAGTACAGCCTGTACTCGCTGCGCGGCGGCTTCCGGGACTCGTACCAGGTCAAATAGGCGTCCTCGGTCAGGGCCTCCTGCTCGCCGCCGATCCAGATGAACGTGGCGGGATACTGAACCCTGCCCGGAGTGCCGAGTAGCTTCTTCAGCTGGTTCGAGCTGTTGAACTCGTGCTGGTTGGAGCGCAGCACATTGGCTTCCACGGCGCTCAGCCGCTTGGCTGCGACACCCTCAAAGTAGTCGGAGAGAAGCCCTCGCCGCATGTGCCGTCCGTACTTCTGAGTGTCAGCTCGGTTTCACCGGAGCGGAGCCAGTCCGCGAGCGTGAGCATGACCGATTCGAGGGGGAGGCGGGATCGTCCCTTGAGGGCGCATTCCCAGACCGTCGCGACGCGCCACCCGGCCTTGCGCAGGCTTTCCAGCGATCTCTCGTCGACCTGCCGGTTCCGCTCGATCTTGGCGGCCCAGAAGTCGGGGCGCGTCGCCGGCAGCCTGAACAAGTGGCAGTCATGGCCGTGCCAGAAACAGCCATGG
>JAEZEY010000153.1 GCA_023432845.1 Pseudomonadota bacterium | reverse complement strand
TCGATGTAGTTGCGGCCGACGCACCAGATGCGGCGGACCGGAAAGGACTTGGCCGAGCCGGCAACCGCGATAACCGGCTGCGGCGGCGCCGGAATGACGTAGTCCGCGCTCATGAGACCCTGCCTCTACTATTGTTGATGATAAAGCCCGGCTCCGGGTAACGCATTCCCGGCGGACTGCCAAGGTGCTGCCAAGACGCCGGAGCGCGCGCCTCAGGCGGGCACGGCCGCGAGCGGCGCCGGCTGTTCCTGGTCCTTCAGCTGCAGCCGGTAGAACGTGGCGTAGCGGCCGCCTTTGGCCAGCAGTTCGTCGTGGCGACCGGATTCGGAGGCATGGCCGCCTTCGATCACATAGATGCGGTCGGCATGCGAGATGGTGTGCAGGCGGTGGGCAATCGCCAGCGTGGTGCGCCCGGCCGACAGGTGATCCATCGCTTCGCGCACGGCGAGCTCGCTTTCGGAATCGAGCGCGGCGGTGGCTTCGTCGAGCAGGATGATCGGCGCGTCCTTGATGAAGGCGCGCGCGATGGCGATGCGCTGGCGCTGGCCCCCCGACAGTTGCAACCCGTGCTCGCCGACCGGCGTGTCGTAGCCGGCGGGGAACGCCATGATGAAGTCGTGCGCGTAGGCGCCCTTGGCGGCGGCGATGATTTCTTCTTCCGTCGCGCCCGGTTTGCCGAAGGCGATGTTCTCGCGCACCGTGCCGCGGAACAGGAAAGTCTCCTGGCCGACATAGGCGATCTGCTCGCGCAATGAGCGGCGCGACACCTGGGTGACCTCCTGGCCGTCGATCTCCACGCGGCCCTCATGCGCGTCGTAGAAGCGCATCAGCAGATTGAATACCGTCGATTTGCCGCCGCCCGAGGGGCCGACCAGCGCGGTCAGCTTGCCCGGCTCCGCGACGAAGGACATGCCGCGCAGCACCGGCTGCTCGCCGCGATAGGCGAAATCCACATTCTTGAACTCGATGCGGCGCTCGGTGACCTTGAGCGGCGGCTTGTCGTCGTCGGCCGCCTCGCTCGGCGGATTGTCGAGCACTTCGAACAGCACACGCACCCCGACCAGCGCGCTGTTGAGTTCGATGTTGAGGCGGGCGAGGCGTTTGGCCGGCTCATAGGCCAGCAGGAACGCGGTGATGAAGGAGAAGAACTGGCCCGGCGTCGCGCCGGTCTCCAGCACGCGATAACCGCCGTAGCAGATGGCGATGGCGATGGCGATGCCGCCGAGCGTTTCCATCAGGGGCGAGGCGCGGGCGCCGACGCGCGCCATCTTGTTGGCCTCGTGCTCGACCTGCGCGACGTTGTCGTCGAAGCGCTTGCGCATGACCGGCTCGAGCGTGAAGGCCTTGACGATGCGGATGCCCTGCAAGGTTTCCTGCAGCGTCTCGATAATGCGCGCGCCGCCCTGGAACTGCGAGCGGCCGATCTTGTAGACGCGGCGCACCATCTTGCGCAGCACGAGGAAGGCCGGCGGCGCAACGAAGAACGAGAAGAAGGACAGCACCGGGTCCTGCACCACCATCACGGTGACGAGGCCGATCAGCGACAACAGATCGCGGCCGACCGACATCACCAGAAGATTGATGACCTGCGTCGCGGCATTGGCGCCGGCGGTGAGACGGGCGATGAACTCGGTTGAGTGCCGGTCGGAAAAGAAGCCAAGCCCCTCGCGCAACAGCTTGGCGAACACCGCGCGCTGGTTGTCGGCGATGATGCGGTTGCCGATCTGCGACAGCAGCACGGTGTGGATGTAGGTGGCGAGGCCCTTCATGGCGAACAGCGCCACCGTGATCCCGCCCAATATCAGGATGCCGGGCAGGTTGCGGTTGACGTAGGTCTCGTTGATGACGTTGCCGATCAGATAGGCGCTGAACGCGGTGCAGCCGGCGGCCACAGCCATGAACACGAAGGCGACCGCGTATTTGCGCCAGTGGCCGATGCCCTGCTCGACGAACAGACGCCGGATCAGGACCGTGGGCTTGTAGCGCGGGTCGTCGGCGGCCGTGGCCAGGGCGGATTTTTGGTCGGTCATGCGCTCTCTGTCGGGCATCCCCCGACCAGCGTCAAGATGCCCGTTGCGTGCGGAAAATCGGGCGATTCACGTCATTTAACCGCCTAGGCGACGGCTTCAGGTGCGCCCGGCCGGAGGCCGCACGGCGTCGGTCTGCAGTCGCTTTTCCCATGCCAGCGCGTGGGACACGATGGTGTCGAGGTCGCGGAATTGCGGATTCCACGCCGGCAGTGCCTTGCGGATGCGGTCGACATTGGCGACCAGAGCCGCCGGATCGCCCGGACGGCGGCCTTCGATGTCCACCGGAAAATCATGGCCGGCGACGCGGCGCACCGCGTCGATGACCTCGAACACCGAGGCGCCGCGGCCATAGCCGCAATTGAATGTGGCGCTGCCGCCGCCGCGGCGCAGATGGCCGAGCGCGGCCGAATGGGCACGCGCCAGATCCGTCACATGGATGTAATCGCGGATGCATGTGCCGTCCGGCGTGTCGTAATCGGTGCCGTAGACCGCCATGCGCGGTCGCTTGCCGACCGCGGTCTCGCAGGCGACCTTGATCAGATGCGTCGCGGCCGGCGGCGCCTGGCCGGTGCGCCCGCGCGGCTCGGCGCCGGCGCCGGTGCAGTTGGGCAGCACAAC
>JAEZEY010000083.1 GCA_023432845.1 Pseudomonadota bacterium | reverse complement strand
CAGTACGGTGTGGGTGATGCGTACCAAAGAGTTCCCGCCGGCGCTTCCAAACCCGACGTGAGGTCGCGTTTTGAGCCCAGACAGCCCGCACAGGCGTTGTCAGGGAACGGGTGAAGTGTGCGTTGCCGGACCCCTCGGTGGACCGGCGGTACCGGGTGGGCGGTCAAAGAACCCCGGGCCACATACAGGGTTGGGTCAGACAGGGTTTTGAGTTGTCGGAAGGCGGACAAGGACGGGTCCGTCTGGAATAATCGTCGGCGGTCAAGCAGCCGCCCGGAATTTGGGGACTTACGAAGATGCGGATCGAACGGCGCTACACCAAGGATGCCAATGCCGGAAACATGACCCCCGGTCATGAATCGGCTTACGCGGGCATCCAATTCCGGCTGACCACGTCCGAGATCAAGAATCCCGACGGCTCCATTGTCTTCAAGCTGGACAATGTCGAGGTGCCGGAATTCTGGTCGCAGGTCGCCTCCGACGTTCTCGCGCAGAAGTATTTCCGCAAGGCCGGCGTGCCCGCGCGCCTCAAGAAGGTCGAAGAGAACTCCGTCCCCTCCTTCCTGTGGCGCTCGGTGGCCGACGAGGCCGCGCTCGAAGCCCTGCCCGAGAAGGAACGCTATATCGGCGAGACCTCGTCGAAGCAGGTGTTCGATCGTCTGGCCGGCACCTGGACCTATTGGGGCTGGAAAGGCGGCTACTTCGACACTGAAGACGACGCCCAGGCCTTCTATGACGAGCTGCGCTTCATGCTCGCCAACCAGATGTGCGCGCCGAACTCGCCGCAGTGGTTCAACACCGGCCTGCACTGGGCCTACGGCATCGACGGCCCCGGCCAGGGCCACTATTACGTCGACTTCCAGACCGGCAAGCTGACCAAGTCGAAGTCGTCCTACGAGCACCCGCAGCCGCACGCCTGCTTTATCCAAAGCATCAGCGACGACCTGGTGAACGAAGGCGGCATCATGGACCTGTGGGTGCGTGAAGCCCGGCTGTTCAAATACGGCTCCGGCACCGGCACCAACTTCTCCAACCTGCGCGGCGAAGGTGAGCGCCTGTCCGGCGGCGGCAAGTCGTCGGGCCTGATGAGCTTCCTCAAGATCGGCGACCGGGCCGCTGGCGCCATCAAGTCGGGCGGCACCACGCGCCGCGCCGCCAAGATGGTGATCGTCGACGCCGACCATCCGGATATCGAGAAGTACATCGACTGGAAGGTGCAGGAAGAGCAGAAGGTCGCCGCGCTGGTCACCGGCTCCAAGATCAACCAGAAGCACCTCAAGGCGGTGCTGAAAGCCTGCGTGAATTGCGAGGGCTCGGACGATGACTGCTTCAACCCGGAAAAGAACCCGGCTCTGAAGCGCGAGATCAAGCTCGCCCGTAAGGCCTATGTGCCGGACAACTTCATCAAGCGTGTCATCCAGTTCGCGCGCCAGGGCTATACCGATATCGACTTCCCGACCTACGACACCGACTGGGATTCGGACGCCTATCTCACCGTGTCGGGCCAGAACTCGAACAACTCGGTGCGCGTCGACGACCAGTTCCTCAAGGCGGTCGAAGCCGACGGCAAATGGGATCTGACGTTCCGCAAGAACGGCAAGGTCGCCAAGACCGTGCAGGCGCGCGAATTATGGGAAAAGATCGGCTACGCCGCCTGGGCCTGCGCCGATCCGGGCCTTCAGTTCCACACCACCGTGAACGACTGGCACACCTGCCCGGCGTCGGGCCCGATCCGCGGCTCCAATCCGTGTTCGGAATACATGTTCCTCGACGACACGGCCTGCAATCTCGCCTCGCTGAACCTGCTCACCTTCCGCGACGGCAAGACCGGCCAGTTCGACGTCGAGTCCTACGAGCACGCCGTTCGCCTGTGGACCGTGGTGCTGGAAATCTCGGTGCTGATGGCGCAGTTCCCGTCCAGGGAAATCGCCCAGCTCTCCTACGAATTCCGTACGCTCGGCCTCGGCTACGCCAATATCGGCGGCCTGCTGATGACCTCGGGTCTGTCCTATGACTCCGACGAGGGCCGCGCCTATGCCGGCGCGCTGACCGCGATCATGACCGGCGTGTCCTATGCCACCTCGGCCGAGATGGCGGAGAAGCAGGGTCCGTTCCCGGGCTTCAAGAAGAACCGCGAGCACATGCTGCGCGTGATGCGCAACCATCGCCGCGCGGCTTATGGCGAACGCCAGGGCTATGAGAAGCTCTCGCAGGCCCCGGTCCCGCTCGACCATGCCTCCTGCCCCGACCAGACGCTGATCGCGCACGCCAAGGCGGCGTGGGATCGCGCCATCGAACTCGGCGAGAAGCACGGCTACCGCAACGCGCAGTCCACCGTGATCGCGCCGACCGGCACGATCGGCCTTGTGATGGATTGCGACACCACCGGCATCGAGCCCGACTTCGCGCTGGTGAAGTTCAAGAAGCTGGCCGGCGGCGGCTACTTCAAGATCATCAACCGCGCGGTGCCCGAGGCATTGCGCACGCTCGGCTACTCCGAAGCGCAGATCGCCGAGATCGAGGTCTATGCCGTGGGCCACGGCTCGCTGGCGCAGGCCCCGGGCATCACCCACACGACGCTCAAGGCCAAGGGCTTCACCGACGAGATCATCGCCAAGATCGAGAAGGCGCTGCCGACGGCCTTCGACATCAAGTTCGTCTTCAACAAGTGGACGATCGGCGAAGCCTTCTGCCGCGACACGCTCGGCATCTCGGCCGAGCAGCTCGCCAACCCGACCTTCGACCTCCTCGCCGCGCTCGGCTTCTCCAAGCGCGAGATCGAGGCCGCCAACATCCATGTGGCCGGCGCCATGACCGTGGAAGGCGCGCCGCACCTCAAGCTCGAGCACTATCCGGTGTTCGATTGCGCCAATCCCTGCGGCAAGATCGGCAAGCGTTATCTGTCGGTGGACAGCCACATCAAGATGATGGCGGCGGCGCAGCCCTTCATCTCGGGCGCCATCTCCAAGACCATCAACATGCCGAACGAGGCCACCGTCGAGGACTGCAAGAGCGCCTACCTGCTCTCGTGGAAACTCGCGCTGAAGGCCAACGCGCTGTACCGCGACGGCTCGAAACTTTCGCAGCCGCTGAACTCGCAGCTCATCGCCGACGAGGAGGATGAGGACGACGCCATCGAGGCCTTCCTCGACAAGCCGGCCGCGGCGCGCGCCGCCATCGCCGCCGAAAAGGTGGTCGAGAAGATCGTCGAGCGCGTCACCGTGCTGCGCGAGCGCGAGAAGCTGCCGGCCCGCCGCAAGGGCTACACCCAGAAGGCCGTGGTCGGCGGCCACAAGGTCTATCTGCGCACCGGCGAATATGACGACGGGCGTCTCGGCGAAATCTTCGTCGACATGCACAAGGAAGGCGCGGCGCTCCGCTCCCTCTTGAACAACTTCGCCATCGCCATTTCGCTCGGCCTGCAATACGGCGTGCCGCTCGAGGAATATGTCGATGCCTTCACCTTCACCCGCTTCGAGCCGCAGGGCCCGGTGCAGGGCAACGACTCGATCAAATACGCCACCTCGATTCTCGACTATGTGTTCCGTGAACTGGCGGTGTCGTATCTGGAGCGTTACGACCTCGCCCATGTCGATCCGAGCCAGGGCTCGTTCGACGCGCTGGGCGCCGGCGAGCATGAAGGCAAGGCCGCGCCGAACTTCGTCTCGAAGGGCCTGACGCGCTCGCTGTCGGTGGTGACAGCCCCGGCGACGCAGGCGGTGTCGACCGCGAACGTGACGGCCTTTGCCGGCGCGCATGCGGCCACAGCCCTCAAGGCCGAGCCGGAGGCGAAACTGTCGCCGGCCCAGCAGCTCGAAGTCGCGGCGCAGGTCACCGTGCAGGTGCAGCCGTCGGCCAAGGCGCTCGCCTCCGAGCGCCGCGCCGAAGCCAAGGCCAAGGGCTACGAAGGCGAGATGTGCGGCGAATGCGGGAACTTCACTCTGGTGCGCAACGGCACCTGCATGAAGTGCGACACGTGCGGGGCGACCAGCGGGTGTTCGTGAGCGAGCACCCCGACAGGAGTTTGTATTGAGTAAATCGACCAAGGACGCATCACCGGACGCCGCGCTGAAACTGAAGCGGCGTCAGGAACAGGCGCGTGACGGGCTGAAGGCCGCGGCGGAATACGAAGCCGCCACGGTCGCCCTGCGCGCCAAGACGGCAAAGCTGCGCGAGCAGCGGCTGGCGCGGGAGGCCCAAGAGGCCGCCGAAGCGGCGGCCAATCCGCCGGAGCCGGTGAAGAAAAAGAAGAGCAAGAAGAAGGTGGAGTGAGGCCGCATCGCCGTTAGGCGAGCAGCTGACTCTTAATA